>JAEYOX010000010.1 GCA_023411265.1 Bacteroidota bacterium
TTTCTCCCGGAACCGTCACCGGAAGTCCGGCGAGTAACAAGGCCATTCGTGCCACATTACGGTTGTCTTCCCCGGCCTGATTGGCACAGCCGATAATGACATCATCAATTTGGTCTAATGGCAAATCAGGGTTTTTGGAAATAAGATTCCGGATCACCGTGGCAAGAAGATCGTCTGTTCTTACTGCAGCCAGACTTCCTTTAAAATTCCCGATTGCAGTACGGGTTCCGTCAATGATATAGGCGTTTTTGCTCATAAAAAATGGAGTTGTTTGAAGGCCAAAAGGTACGAAATTTATTTAGTAAAATATTCCGCTATCCTATTCCGCTATCTCGGTATTCTCCGGGATTTTAAAGAGAGGAATTAAAATAAAATGAGCGGACAGAAGTCAACAGTCTGTTATAAAATGGTCATTATATTATTAGTTAATAGTGAGATAGGATTTTTTTTATATCTTTATATTCACCAAATACTATTTTTATGAAAACAAACTACTTTTTATTTTTCTTGATGATCCTGTTCGTCGGTAATGTATCGGCACAGGAAAGTATCTTAGTGATTAATTCCGGTACAAAGCAGATTGCACAACTGAACGCTGTAGATGGGACTGTAATAAATCCGGCTTTTATTGACATGTCAACGGTTTCCTCCGGAACCATTAAAGGTATTGCTCAGGTGGGAGACAAAATCTGGATTTCTGATCAGACCCAGGATAAAATCCACCTCTACAATCTGGACGGTACTTTTTCATCTGTAATTACGGGCGGACTTGATAACCTTCGAGGATTGAATGTGGTGAATAATGAAGTGTGGGTAACCAACGCCGGCAGTGGTAATGGAGCAGCGGCCAATTCCATTGCGCGGTTCTCTACTTCAGGGTCGCTATTGGGTTATTATCCTTCTATTACTTCGCCCTTTGATGTACTGGACACTAAGAATGGATTTGTCTACATCAGTTCGCTCAGCAACAATGGCATTCAGAAGATGGATTATGCAGGAACTGTCTCCGGAAACTTTGTTGCACCCGGCATTTTTCAAAATACCCAACAGATCAACTTCAACAGTGCCGGGAATTTGATTGTAGCCGTTTTCCAGAATCATTCAGGTGGCAATAATGCAGGGATTTATGTTTTATCTAGTACAGACGCAAGTATTTTAAATTATTGGCCGGTAACCGCAGGACAACTTAGAGGTGTGATTCAGACGAGCAACGGAAATTATCTGTACAGCACGGGATCGGGTGTTTTCCTTATAGATGCTGCTACGGGAACAGTATCTTCTATTGCAAGTGGGTCATATCAGTTTTTTACTAAAATTACTACTGCTGCCATGAGCACGTCAGAGGTCGAATCTACTGATGTTAGGCTATATCCCAATCCGGTGAGTGACCGCCTATACATTACTTCACAGAAAAAAATAAAAGACGTGATGATCTATTCTGCAGACGGTAAACTGGTGAAAAAACTGCTTGAAGGAAAAACAGACCTCCCTGTTTCAGATTTACTCCCAGGACCTTATTTTATAAAGATGACCATCGACAACACTCAGAAAGCAGTCAAGTTTATCAAGAAATAAGAACAAAAAGAGCCTCTTCAATTAAAAGAGGCTTTTTTATGGTTTTTTGTTTACCCTATTTATTCAGATTTCTTTCCTGCATTTCTTCCTGCTTCCAGAATAGGAAGATTTCCTTCGGTCGGGATATAAATTACAGTTTTATCGTTCAGATTATTCTGCTGCCTAACCCATAAGTATTGAATATATTTTTCCGAAAGGGCTCCGTTTTCAATCTTGATGGCCGCAGCCGCACCTTTGGCCCGTTCTACCTCAGCCTGAGCGTTCAGTTTTTCGGCTTCCAGATTGGCCCGAGCTTCTTCGATTTTAATTCTACGGTTTTGTTCGGCCTTAGCAAATTCTGCTTTTCCTTCCATTTCCTGAGACCATACCCTGTACTGCGGATATCCCCATAATATAAAGGCTAGGCCAATGATTCCGAGAACGCCCACAACAAGAAGTCCAATAAAACTAACATTTTTCATGATTTCTAATTTTTATTATTATTGAGTTGGTTGTAAATACTGTGAATCAATCCATCGGCCACTGAAATTTTCGGAACCAGAATATTGGATATATCTGCCCACGACATTACTTTCGTGTAGATTTCCAGTGCGGGAACCAGCACATCTGCCCTGTCTTCCCGCAACTGATAATGGTGCATTCTTTCGGGTACCGTCATTCGGGACAGTTCCTCATGGTATTTTTTTAGAGCATTGAGAGAAAGGGTTTTTCCTTCCTTGGTTTTACTCAGGGAGGCAATTTTATTAATATTTCCTCCTGAACCTATGCCGATGATATTTTTTTTATTAATATTTTCCTTGATTTCCGATTTCAAAAGGTGCCACTGTTCTTCAGGAACCAGATTTTTCAACAGCCTGATTGTTCCAATGTTGAAAGAGCGTTTGTATTTCATTTTCCCATTTTCGAAATACATAAGTTCTGTGGAACCGCCGCCGACATCAATATAAAGGTATCCGAAATGATCATCCAGTGTCTCGGCAATTTGGTTTTCGTAAATCAGTGCCGCTTCCTCATCCCCTGAAATAATCTCTATTGATATTCCTGAGCGGGTTTTAACTTTTTTCCGGATATCATCTCCATTCGCTGCATCACGCATTGCGCTGGTGGCACATGCGCGGTAATGTTCGACTTTGTACATATCCATCAGGTCTGAAAAGATGTTCATGGTGCGTAACATCATTTCTTCTCGTTCTTCCCGAATTTCGCCAAAACTGAAAACATCCATTCCCAGCCGCAGCGGAATGCGCAGCAGATTGAGCTTGGTGAATTCCGTGTGGCCGTTTTTGCATCGGGTTACTTCTTTAATCAGAAGTCGGGCGGCATTACTTCCAATATCGATGGCTGCTATTCTCATAGGATCTTTATCTTTTCAACCTGTATTTATTATTCGTTTACTTTTTTTTTTGCTGTGGTTTCAAAAATACAAAAATATTCGATGGTTGGAAGAGATCAGTTTTTGGTTTTACCTTTCAGATAATGGTAAATCTCAATCTGTGAACGGATTTCTTTTCCTTCTTTTTTCACATATTTATTCTTCATTTTATTGTCAAGAATCCGCGCTTTCACATTATCCTGCAGTTGAATGCGGAGAATATCAATCAATTCCTGTTTCAGATCCTGCTGTTCAATTTTTACTGCCGCCTCTATGCGATAGTCCAGATTCCTCGTCATCCAGTCGGCGGAAGAAATATAAACGTCTTCTGCACCCTTATGATAAAAATACATGATTCGGGAATGCTCCAGATATTCATCCACAATACTGATGGCATGAAATGGTTTTTTGAATTTCTTCTTGTGGACAGCACAAAAAATACCTCTTATAATGAGCTTTACACACACCCCGGCTTCTGCGGCTTCATAGAGTTTAATGATTAGTCCGCGGTCGCTGAGAGAATTGGCTTTAATGATGATTTCTGCTTTTCTGCCCGCTTTTGCCTCTGCAATTTCAAGATCAACATGATCTTCTATTCTTTCCCGCATGAATTTGGGGCAGACCAGTAATTTTTTTACGGTTGTCAGAGCTTCTTCCGGTGGCAGTTTTGGTTTTTCAAAATAGTGGAATATTTTATTGATATCTGCCATAATTGTTCTATTGGCCGTCATCAGAAGATTGTCACTATAAATTTTTGCCGTTTTTTCATTGAAATTTCCAGTGCTTACAAAACCGTATTGCAGGGTTTTGCCATGAGTTCTTTTTTTAATAACACAGAGCTTGGCGTGTACTTTCCGGTTTGGAATGCCTGTCAATACTTGTATTCCTTCGTCTTCCAGACGTTCTTTCCATTTCAGATTATTTTCTTCATCAAATCTGGCGCGGAGTTCCAGTAGCACAGTAACCTTCTTGCCATTTCTGGCTGCATTTACCAGCGCGTTGGCGATTTTTGAATTGTCCGCCAGGCGATACGCTGTGAGTTTTATTGTTTTCACATCAGGATCCATCGCAGCTTCACGCAGAAGATCTATAACAGGGACAAAACTGTGATAGGGGAAAGTAAATAAAATGTCTTTTTTTAGCACTACATCGGTCACTCGTTGTCCTTCGGTGAAATCGGGATGGTTAAGAGGAATTCTTTCTTCAGGTTTTTTCTGTGCCGGAAACACATCCGGAAAATCCATGAAATGTTTAAAATTATGAATTTTTTGTCCCGGAATTATGCTATCGCGAGCCGTAAGTTTGAGCTTCCGGATGAGAAATTCCAGGAGGGAAGGGTCCATCTCTTTGTCGAACACAAACCGGGTTGGCTTTCCTTTTCTGCGACTTTTGACGGCTTTTTCTATCTTTTCTGCCAGTGTAGTACGGATGTCGTTGTCCAGATCAAATTCTGCATCTTTGGTTACCTTAAAACAGTGCGCTTCGAAGTCGTCGTATCCGAAATACGAAAAAATATGTGGAAGATTGGCTATAATAACATCTTCCAGTAGAATGACATTTTTTTCTCCCTTGGCGGAAGGCAGCAGAACGAACCTTCCCATCGTTCGGGAAGGTACTTCGATGATGGCAAATGCTGTGTGATGATGCCATTTTCTTCTGCGCATTGCAATACCGATATAAAGACTTTTGTCCCGCATATAAGGCATTGGTGTATTGTCATGTAGCAAAATAGGGATAATGCTGCTTTCGACTTCTTCATCAAAATGCCGGATCACAAACTCTTTTTGCACTTGGGTCAAATTTTTATGTGTTTTAATAAAAACCTGATGTGCTTCCATTTCACTCTGAATGTGTTCCCAAGTTTGGTTAAATTCGAGCTGCTGTTTTAAAACAATATCATTGATTTGCTCCAGAATTCGCGATGGAGGTTGAAAGAAAGATTCATTCAGGTATTTATTTTTGAAATCCATGGCACGTTTCAGGCCGGCCACCCGAACACGAAAAAACTCATCCAGATTGTTGGAGAAAATTCCGAGAAACCGGATTCGGAGCGGAAGCGGTACAGACGGATCCATCGCTTCCTGCAGAACGCGTTCATTGAAAGACAGCCAGGTAATATCCCTGGGATTAAACTGATGAGGCATTGTATTGTGAATTTGCTCAAAAATAATGAATTTGATACGGGTTTCAATATTAAATTATCTGGAAATTTCCCATGCCGTATTTCAAAGATTCACTATATTTGAAAAAACTCATCTGAATGACGTTCTACTTTGATGATGAAACAATAAAGGCTACGAAAGCTGAAGTTAAAAAGCATAATAAAGGCGATGTAATAATGACTGAAGGCGATACCTCGCAGATTTTTTTTTATCTGAAACAAGGAGAACTGGATGTGTTTAATTTTACGGAAGAAGGAAAAGAATTTCTACAACATAAGGTTCAGCCGGGAAGTTTTTTTGGTGAGCCCGCGGTGTTGCTGCAGCAGCCTTTTCCCGGGAATGTAGAAGTGTCTTCCGATAAAGCGGAAATTATCAGAATAAAAAGGGATGATTTTATTCAGTTTATGTTGCAAAATCCGCAAAAACTGTTGGACTTCACCTCTTCCGTGGCACAAAAATCTTTGAGAAAAAGTCTCTCTCTTAAAAATATTGTTTTTCTGAATCCTGAAGAACGGGTTATTCAACAAATTAAAGAATATAAAAAAGAGCAGGGAATAACCAATGACGAAAAAATCTTTATCCATCTAACCAGGAAAGAACTTTCCAACATGACGGGACTTCGTATTGAAACCATTATCCGCACAGTAAAAAAAATGGAAAAAGAAGGCAAACTAGAAATCATCAGCGGAAAGATTTTAATTTAAGCACAATTTATAAGCAATTAATTTATATTATCATGAAGAATACAGCATATTGGTTAAAACTTTCTTTATTAAATTTCTTTATTGTAGCAGTACTAGGAGTTTTAATGCGGTATAAAATAGCGTATTCTTTTCCTTTTGTAGACCAAAAATATGTTCAGGAAGCGCATTCACATTTTGCTTTTTATGGCTGGATTGCACAGATTATTTATGTTTTCATCATTCGTTATCTTCAGGATTTTCTTGCCGAGGCAAGCCTTAGGAAGTACCATAGTTTACTAATCATCAATATGATTTCGGCGTATGCTATGATTCCGAGTTTTCTTTACAGTGGTTATTTTTGGGCTTCTATAGCGGCTTCCACAATAGCGTTGCTTGTAAGTTTTGTATTTGGATATTTTCTGATGAAAGACCTGAAACCGGTACGCGATGTTTCAAAACCATGGTTTCTGGCCGGACTTTTTTTTGCCGTAATTTCTTCGGTAGGCGTCTTTATGCTAAGCTATATGATGATGTCCGGGAATGTCAACCAAAATCTTTATCTGGGTTCAACCTATTATTATCTTCATTTTCAGTACAATGGGTTTTTTATGTTTGCATGCATTGGTTTGCTTTTAAACACAGTAAAAAATATAGGAGGCACTATTTCTTCTGGAGAAAACCGGCGGATGTTCTGGCTTATGTTTACCGGATGCGTTATAGGATTCGGTTTATCGGTTTTATGGTTTAAAATGCCATTGTGGCTTTTTGGAATTATTGTCGTAGGAACGGTAGCACAAACTATTGCTTCGGTGCAGCTTTTTCAAATTATCCGTAGAAACTGGGAACAGTTTAAAGTACATTTTTCTTCCTTGCAGCGATTTGCATTGCTGTATGTAGGCTTTGCTTTTTTTGTGAAAATAGCACTGCAGTTAGGATCTAATATTCCTGCGGTCAGCCAGTTTGCTTTCGGTTTCAGAAATGTGGTAATTGCGTACCTTCACCTGATTTTGCTGATGTGTATTTCGGTTTTCCTGGTACATCAGATCCTTATTTCCAATATATTCAGGCATACTGCGATAGTGAAAAACGGATTTAAACTTTTGCTATTAGGGATTTTTCTGAATGAAGCTGTGCTTGGATTGATGGGCATTTTCTCTATCAAATATATTCCGCTTCCTTACAGTGCCCAGATTCTGCTGGCTGTTTCCGTAATGATGATGCTGGCAATTGGACTGATGTTAACTGCGTTGAAGAAAGCAGATTGAAATAAATCTATTTTTGTGGTTTACTTCTAAAACACAAAAACCTCCGGAATATCCGAAGGTTGTAATAGTATCATCAATGATTTTCTAAATTTCTGTATTCAGATCCCAGTTTTCGAGATAATCGTGAACATGCTTCAGGAACATTCCGCCTAATGAACCGTCTACAACTCGATGATCGTATGAATGTGACATGAACATCAGCTGGCGGATAGCAATCATATCGCCATCGGGTGTTTCCAGAACCGCCGGCTTCTTTACAATAGCTCCGATGGCAAGGATAGCAACCTGAGGCTGCGGAATAATGGGAGTTCCCATCAGGTTTCCGAAACTTCCTACGTTGGAAATGGTGTAGGTAGCTCCCTGCGTATCTTCTGGTTTCAGCTTCTTATTTCTTGCGCGGTAGGCGAGATCATTAATCGCTTTTGCCAATCCTGAAAGCGATAATTGGTCGGCATTCTTGATAACCGGAACAATCAGATTTCCGTCAGGAAGTGCTGTAGCCATACCGATATTGATATTTTTCTTTTTAATGATTTTATCTCCGTCCACAGAAATGTTGATCAGCGGATAATCCTGAATAGCTTTCACCACAGCTTTTACGAAAATAGGCATGAAGGTGAGCCTTTCTCCTTCGCGTTTTTCAAAAATCGCTTTGTTTTTAGCTCTCCATTTCACTACGTTGGTTACATCAGTTTCGATGAATGAAGTAACGTGCGGTGAAATGCGCTTGGAGTTCACCATAGCATCGGCAATAATTTTCCGCACTCTGTCCATCGGAATCACTTCATCCCCTTCTCCCAGTTTCACAGGAGCAGAGGGAGTTGTAGCTGCCGGAGCCAGAGCCACTGTATTGGCGGCTGGCTGTGAGGTAGTTTTGCCTGAAGTTCTGTCCGCAACAAATGCCAGAATATCTTCTTTGGTAATTCTACCTTCCATTCCGCTTCCTTGGATGGTATGGAGTTCGGCTTCTGAAATATTTTCCTGCTGAACAATAGATTTCACGAGCGGAGACAGATACAGATCTCCTGAATATACAGCCGCAGGATGTGCTTTTTCCAAAGGTTTTTCCAGTTCTGCAATATCTTGGGCTGCCGGAATTTGTGTCTTTACTTCTTGATGAGATTTGGGTTCTTGAGGCTGTTCAGCAATGGTTTCTCCTTCGCCTGCAACTTCCAGGATCGCGATGGCTTCCCCAATTTTAGCTACTTCATCTTTTTGTTTCAGGATCTTTATAATTTTTCCGGAAACAGGTGTCGGAACATCAGAATCCACCTTGTCGGTTGCAATTTCAACAACGGAATCGTCTTCGTTTACGGTATCTCCTTCACTGTACATCCAACTGATGATGGTAGCTTCCATCACTCCTTCTCCCATAGATGGAAGTAATAATTTGTATTCTGCCATGTGGTTTTTTGATTTTTACAAAGATAAAAAAAACTTCAATATTTTTGGGAATCCTGCAATTTTAGTCTTAATGAAATTCTATATAGATTCTTTCACCGATATTTAAACCAAAAAGCGTGTGAGCTCCATTTTTAATATTTCCTTTGTAGATGGTAAGTTCCAACAATCCGGCTTCATTAAAAATAGCAGCCGGTTTACCGTGAAATTCAGTTTCTTTTTCCCATTCAGTTACCAGTCCGGTGTATCCGGAATATATTTTTGAAAGAGCAAGATTTCTGAATTTAATCGTAAACCCATCAAACTGCACATAGTGTTCTTCAAAATACGCTTTGCTGATATTTGAAATAATATTGCCAAAATTATCAATATACAGCACCTCACCAAAAATCATATGATCTGTAAATCCGGCATTAGGAAAAGAAAGTTGTTTGGGTGTTTCGAATTTTCTCCCGATCACTTCCGGCAAACCTCCATTATTTAAATGGACAGCGGCAGGAACAAGAACATCAGTTGCAGCAAACTGTACAATGTCGTCAAAACGCGTGTTGTAGGTAATTTCATAAACAGCTTCAGGCTTGATATCAAAAAAAATAAGGCTCAGAACACCATTGTCTGCAGCAATGAAATAATGCCCGTCTGCTTTATAAATAATGCATTTTCTGTCTTTATGATAAAAACTATCCACCGCAATAATATGGATGCTGCCTTTGGGGAAATGATGATAGGAATTCTTTACGATATACGCCGTCTGTTTCAGGTTATAGGCCTGGATTTCATGGCTTATATCCACAATTCTAATTTCCGGATTCAGGGAAACTATCCTGCCTTTCATCGCAGCTACGCGGTGGTCGGTATTTCCGAAATCGGAAGTCAGGGTAATTACAGGCATGGGAATTGTTTAGTAGGAAAATGCAAATTTAAACCAAAAAATATAGAATCAAAAATTGATTATGAGAGGAATTTTTTCTTATTTCAGAAATTAATTTTAAATTTAAGAAATTATTACAATTATTAAAACTACTGAATGTTTGAACTGAACTATGAACTGAAAGGTATTGATACCAAAACTTTTTATGGTGTTAATAATCAATATTTTAATTTAATCAAATCCAGTTTTCCTACGTTGAAAATTACAGGCCGCGATAATCAGATTTTTGCCATCGGAAATCAGGAAGCTTTAGATGTTTTTAAAAACAAAGTGGATGATGTGGTGAATTTCATTTCAAGGCATAATGCTATTTCGCTAAAAGATGTAGAAAGCATCCTCAATATCAAGAATGAAACAGAAAAAGAGTTGGTTTTTGATCATGATATTATTGTAAAAGGCGTTCACGGAAAAATTATAAAAGCCAAAACCACTAATCTGAAGAAACTTGTAAAAGAATCTGAAAAGAAAGATATGGTTTTTGCTATTGGCCCGGCAGGAACAGGAAAAACGTACACCTCGGTTGCACTGGCGGCAAGAGCGCTGCGTGATAAACAAGTGAAAAGGATTATTCTGACACGCCCTGCCGTAGAAGCAGGTGAAAGTCTTGGATTTCTTCCCGGGGATTTGAAAGAAAAAATGGACCCTTATCTGCAACCTTTATATGATGCGCTTCGGGATATGATTCCTCATGAAAAACTTGAGGGATTTATTGAAAAGAAGATTATCGAAGTGGCACCGCTTGCTTTTATGAGGGGAAGAACCCTAGATGAGGCTTTCGTGATTCTAGATGAGGCGCAAAACACTACCCATTCGCAAATGAAAATGTTTCTTACGAGAATGGGAATGAATGCAAAATTTATTATAACCGGCGATCCCAGCCAAGTGGATCTTCCTTTGAAACAAAAATCCGGATTGCGCGAAGCGATGAGAATTCTGAAAGATGTGCAGGAAATCGGATTTGTACATCTTACAGAAGAAGATGTGGTACGGCATCCCGTAGTGAGGAAAATTATCCGTGCTTATACGTTGGAAGAAAAAAAGAAACAGGAAGGTTAAGTCACCATAAGTCTTTCTGAAATTTAAAAACTCTTAAAATTGATTAGGAGTTTTTTTTGCTGCAATAACAGAAACAACTTTTTTTCACCATTTGTGAAGTCCTGAAAGAAATTTGATCATTACTGTTTCCAAGCCTTGAAATGTTAAAAATTCATTAAATGTTTCAGGAAAATTATTATATTTGCCGACTATAATTAAATGCTGTATTACAATGCAAGGAAAAGGATTTATTACGCTTATTGCGGTTATTCTCGGTTTGATCTGTATTAATGAACTGCTGCCCACTTGGTATGCAGGAAAAATCGAAAGGCAGGCAACAGCACTTTCAGCAGGTGATCCTGTAAAGTATCAGAAAGAAATCGAAAGGCTTTCCAAAGACACTTTAGATTTAGGTTTCAACAAACTTTATTACACCAAAGCCAAGGAAAAAGAAATGAAACTCGGCTTGGACCTGAAAGGGGGAATTAACGTGCTTTTGGAAATCAACCAAAGAGACCTCATTAACAATCTTACCAACTATTCTGAGAACCCGGTGCTTATTGAAGCTCTGAACCGAACAGATGAAGTTCAGAAGAAATCCACAGGTTCCTATATTGACAATTTCTTTGTTCAGTTTGCTGAAGTCAATAATGAGAAAAATACCAATCTGAAACTTGCAGATCCTGAAATCTTTGGAAATCCTAACCTTTCCGAAATTCGTTTTAATACATCAGATCAGGATGTAGAAAGAATTATAAAAGAAAGAATCGAACTTTCCACAGGTACGGCCTATGAAGTAATAAGAACCCGTATTGATAAAATGGGAGTTACTCAGCCCAATGTACAGCGTGTTCCCGGAACCGGAAGAATTTCTGTGGAAATGCCGGGAGTGAAAGACATCGACAGGGTAAAGAAAATGTTGCAGACCTCTGCTAAGCTTCAGTTTTGGGAAGTACAGCAGGCTCCGGAAATTTTCCCTTATTTTGAACAGCTTTCTACCGTAATTTCCACTAAAGGAGATTCTATTGGTGTTGCTAAGAATACTAATTTCCTTAATCTGCTTCAAATTAATACATTAGCTACCACGGGTGTGGCAAATGTAAAACTTTCTGATACTGCTACGGTTAATAAAATTTTGAACCATCCGATTGCTAAAAGTGTCCGTCCTGCCAATATCAAATACACACAATTTATGTGGGGATATAAGCCGGATGTCGGAAACGAAGGCAATCTTGTATTGTACGCCATCAGAGGAAATGCCTCCCAAAAAGCACCTGTAGATGGTGCTGTAGAATCAGCTAATATCAGTTATGACCAGTTGGGTAGAGTAGTGGTCGATATGCAAATGGATTCAAAAGGTGCCAAAGACTGGAAAACCATGACGGAGAAAAATGTCGGAAAACCGGTCGCAGTCTCTTTAGATAACGTAGTATATACCGCTCCGAATGTGAACGAGCCCATCCCAAGTGGAAGAACACAGATTTCCGGGAATTTCTCCCAAGAAGAAGCACAGGATTTAGTCAATGTACTGGGAGCAGGAAAACTGCCTGCCGGCGCAAAAATCGTTCAGGCAGAAGTAGTGGGGCCGTCTCTTGGAGCAGAATCCATCCAGTCCGGGATGTGGTCATTCATCATAGCTTTCCTAATTATCGTAGTTTATTTGGTTTTTTATTATGGTGGTGCGGGAGTATATGCCGTAATTGCTATGATATTCAACCTGTTTTTTCTGATGGGGATTATGGATTCTGTGGATGCAACCCTTACACTTCCGGGAATCGCAGGTATCGTACTGTCTATGGCCATGGCCATAGATGCCAATGTTATTGTGTATGAACGAACCAAAGAAGAATTGTTTCTAGGTAAAAATATAAAAGAAGCCTATAAAGAAGGTTTCAATTTCTCACTGTCGGCCATTATTGACGGAAATATAACTTCATTGCTCACCGCCATTGTACTGTATGTGTTCGGCACAGGCCCTATCAAAGGATTTGCTGTAACCTTGGGAATCGGTATCCTGATGTCTATGTTCACTTGTGTACTTTTAACGAGGGTAATGATTTTCAGTCGTTTGGAAAAAGGAAAAGGGCTTTCTGTATGGACATCACTCACCAAGAATTTATTTAGAAATACCTGGTTTGATTTTATTGGAAAAAGAAAATATGCTTATATCATTTCTGCCGTTATTATTATTGTCAGCCTTGGTTCTATACTTACGCAAGGATTCAAATTTGGGGTTGATTTTAATGGAGGAAGAAGTTATGTAGTTCGTTTCGATCAGTCGGTTCAGTCCGATAAAGCTGATGAAAGTTTGCAGAAAATGTTCATCAATGAAGATGGCGATCAAAGTGCCGTGGATGTGAAAACCTTCGGTTCAGACAACCAGCTGAAGGTGACGACAGATTATAAAATTAATGAAGAAAGTGTGGAAGCGGATATGGAAGTGGAACAAAAACTTTTTGAAGGTCTGCAACCATTCCTGCCAAAAGATGCCACCATTGATTCTTTCAAAAGCTCAGGCGATGAACCGTATGGAATTATTAGCTCCGTAAAAGTAGGGCCTACCGTTGCAGACGATATAAAAACTGGTGGTGCTTTCGCACTCATTATTTCACTTATCGGAATTTTCCTTTATATTTTATTAAGGTTTAAAAGATGGCAGTTTTCCACTGGAGCTGTGGCTTCGTTGATGCACGATGCTATTGTGATTCTGGGAGCTTATTCCATCCTTAGAAATGTGATGCCTTTCAACATGGAAATCAATCAGGATTTTATTGCAGCTATTCTTACAGTTTTAGGTTATTCCATTAATGATACCGTGATTATTTTCGACAGAATTCGGGAGTATCTGAGAGAGAAAAAATCGCTCACTCTGGAAAGCCTGTTTAACGATTCCATTTCCAGTACGTTGGGAAGAACCTTTAACACCGCATTTGCTACTTTCCTTGTTATTCTGGCCATCTTTATTGTAGGCGGAGAGAATTTGAGAGGATTTATGTTTGCGCTTCTCATCGGAGTCGGTTTCGGAACCTATTCTACATGGTTTATTGCTTCTGCAGTGACCTATGATTTACTTAAGAAAAAAGGCGGCGATAATGCTACAAAAAAACTTGCTGAAAAATTTGAAAAAAAGGTAGAAGAGCAATAGACACTCTTGATGTTAATAAACAAAAGAAACCGTCTCAATTGAGACGGTTTTTTATTAGTTTTTCTCTGAATGCTCAATTCTAATAACAGCTGTTTTATGGATTTGTTTATCTGTTACCAATCTATTATCAGTTCAGATCCCCGTTTAATTTTTGTTCAAGTTTGCTGTTTCTCATGCCATAAAAGAAATAAATAAGCAGTCCGATGGCAAACCACAGCGCGAACCAGAACCAGTTATTATGCGTCATCCCCGTAAGAAGATAAAGACAAGAAGTTAGTCCCAACAATGGAATCAGGCTCAGGTTTCTGGTAAATGAAAGATAGGATAGTACTACATTAATCAGCAAATAAATACATACTGATAAACGGAATTCACCTTCTGAAGGATCGCTCCAGTTGGTAAGCTGATGAAAAAACTCGGGCTGCCAGTAATAAAATCCCGCCACCACTGCGAAAAACAGGGGAGTAAAAATATATTTTGAATTAACGTAAGGCATGTGAAATCTACCTTTCAGTTTTTGTTTCCTGGGCATCAGCAAAATTCCGCCGTTTACAAGCACGAAAGCGAAAATAGTTCCGATACTTGTGAAATCCAGTATGAAAGATTTGTCTGTAAAAAGAATCGGAACCCCTACAGCGATCCCCGTGATAATAGTAGCAAATCCTGGAGTTTTATATTTTTCATGAATAGAAGAAAAACGTTTGGGCAAAAGACCGTCCCTGCTCATTGCATACCAGATTCTGGGTTGCCCCATTTGAAAAACCAGCAGAACGGTTGTTATCGCAAGAATTGCAGTAACAGAGACAATAAATTCCATCCACGGCAGATTGCTGTTTTCAGGTGCAAAAATGAATGAAAGCGGATCGCCAATACCGTCGAATTTTCTGTAATCTACTATGCCGGTTAAGATCAAGGTGAGCGCAATGTAAACCAGCGTGCTTATCACCAATGAGATGATCATCCCTCTCGGTAAATTTTTCTTAGGATTTTTGGTTTCTTCTGCAAGTACACTAAGTGCATCAAACCCGATATATGCGAAAAAAACTCCTGAAACAGCAGCCATTACTCCTGAAAAACCGTTCGGCATAAAAGAGGGTGATGCTTCGCTGTTCAGTGGAGTCCAATTATCTACATCAATATAAAATACGCCAATCCCTATGGTGAGGAGAATGACAGCTATTTTTAAGATCACCAGTAAATTGTTGAAATTCCTGCTTTCTTTAACACCGATATATACTAATGCCGTGATCATGATATTGATCAGTATAGCCGGAATATCCACTATGAACTTCAGTCCGCTCACGATGGGTGCGGTGTTCCAGGCATTTATCAATTCAGGGTTTTCGGAACCGGATTCAAAGGCTTTTCGGGCTTCAGGATAACTGGTGGAAAGGTAATCGGGCACATGCATTCCTAATCGTTCCAGAAAACTGGTGAAATAATCGCTCCAGGAAAAAGCAACATAAATATTTCCGAAAGAATATTCCATAATCAGTGCCCACCCAATAATCCAGGCAATCAACTCCCCGAAACTGGCATAGGCATAAGTATAGGCAGAGCCGGCGACAGGAATTCTGCTCGCAAATTCTGCATAAGAAAGGGCTGTAAATCCGCACGCAATTCCACAAATGATGTACAAAGAAATCACACCCGGACCGCCACGGAAAATGGCTTCACCCAGACTGCTGAAACTTCCTGCCCCGATGATGGCTGCCAATCCGAAAAAAACAATGTCCCACACGCCTAAAACACGGTTCATAGAGGTAGGCTTATCCGATTCGCTGTATGTTTTTTTTCTGAAAAGTTGGTTCATATTTTTTTTTGAATAAAAACAAATGTAATGAAATAACAGAAAAATCACTTTATGGAAGCGATTTTTTCTAAATTTCACGAGAACTGTGAATTCAGTTTGTGATCAATTTCCTGAGCTTTGAATTTGAATTTTAATACTGTGGTTTCAACGATGTTAGATCATAAGTTTTAAATGGTATTTCATAAGAGTAAGTACTGTTATCCACATTTCCACAATATCAAAAAGACTTGTCCACATCATAAGTTTTAGATATTTTTGTTAATAAATAATCCACTTTCTAAACTCAGAAAATGAATTCAAGAAAAATACTGACCACGGCTGCTGTTTTTTATTTTGCGATTGCTCAGGCGCAGCATTCTCATTATTTCAGCGATCGCGCTCCCTACACTTTTGAGCTTGCAGAAAATCTTTATCAGACGAAGGTGTATAGCGCTTCGCAACATGAATATTCTCAGCATTATTTCTATAACAGTCACCTATCGAAATCCCAGCAAGAGGCGGCTCAGTTTTTTGATAATGTGATCGCAGTTATTCTTAATAAAAATCATGCAGAAGAAGGACTCGAAGCATTCATTAAAGAGTATCCGAACTCAGCCTATTTTGCACAGGCCAATCTTCCTTTAGCGGATTTTTATCTGGCACAGAAAGATTTTGACAAAGCTCTGGAAAGTCTTCAGAAAGTGAACCAGTACCACCTTTCCCGGCAGGAAAATACGGATTATATCCTGAAACTGGGATACGCAAAATTCATGACGGGTGACAGCAAAGGCGCCATACGCGCTTTGGAAGAAGCGTATGTGAACGGCGATCCTGAAAATAAAAATGATGTGGCTTATATGTTGGGACATCTTTATTATGCGGACCGACAGAATGAAGCGGCATTTCAATATTTTGACAGCATCAAAGACGAGCCGAAATTCTCCCGGCTAGTACGTCCGTATTATGTTCAGATGTATTATAATCAGAAGGATTATGATTCGGCCATTCGGGAAGGAAATTTGTTGCTGAATATCGATATTTCGGAATCCTATAAGGCGGAAGTTCATAAGATTATCGGTGAAAGTTACTTCATGAAAGGAAATTACGCTGAAGCGTATCCTCATTTAAAATCTTTTCTTGAAAGCAGACCCGATGCAGGCGAAAGTGACTTATATCAAATGGGATTCGTCGCAGCGCAGCTCGGAAACTATGATGAAGCAGTTTCTTACTATAATCAGTTGATTAACAGTAGTTCTGAATTATCTCAAAATGCTTATTACCAACTCGGCAATGCTTATCTTCAGACTGGCAAAAAACAAGAAGCACTATCCGCATTTCGTTCTGCTTATCAGATGGATTACGATGCCCATGTTCAGAAACTGGCACATGAACAATATGCGAAAGTAAGCTACGATGTAGGGAATCCTTTTGAGAGTGCTCCCAAAGTAATTCAAGGATTTATTGACCGATATCCCGCCGATGAAAAAACTCCGGAAATAAGGAAATTGCTGGTAAAATCTTACCTTTATTCAGGTGATTACAGAGAAACGCTTGCTGCCATTGACAAACTTCAAAACTCTACTCCAGAAACGGATAAGATCGATCAGGAAGTTTCATTTTTATTAGGAACTGAAGAATTTAATAAAGGAAATTTTGACGCAGCTGAAAGGTATTTTCTGAGAAGCCTCGAATTTAACTACAATAAAGAATTTCACAGCAGAGCAGTCTATTGGTTGGGGCAACTCTATTATCAGAAAGATAATTTTCCTTCCGCCATTGCACGTTTTGAAAGTTTGCTGAATGTTTCCACTTTTCCGGAAAAACAGCAGTTACATTATGATTTAGGATATGCCTATTTTAAATCGAGAAAATTTAATAAATCCAGACAGCATTTCCAAAGCTATCTTCAGAATCCGAATCCGGAGTTTAGAAATGATGCGCAGTTGAGACTGGCCGATTCCCATTATGCTGAAAACCAGCTTGAAGAAGCGATTGCTTTGTACGACACTGTAGAAAATGCCAGCGATTATACCGTTTTTCAAAAAGGAATGGCACTTGGATTTCAGGGAAATAACAGTGCTAAAATATCAACACTCAAAAACCTGATTTCCAGATTTCCCGACTCTGAATATGTTGATGATGCCCAATATGAGATTGCTGTAGCTTATTCTTCTGAAGAAGATTATTCCAATGCTGCAGATTTTTTCTCAAAAGTAATTAAAAACAGCAGAGACCAGGATTTGGTAGCAGATGCGCAAATTTACAGAGCGCAGTTGTATATTGACCAGAATCAGGATGCTAAGGCTTTAGCCGATCTACGGGCTTTGGGTAATCAATATAGAAATTCTGCCTACGCTTCTAAAGTTGTACAGGCTTCGCGCCCGATTTTTGTGAAAAACGGAGATATTGCCGGATATGAAGATTTCGCTAGAAATCTGGGAGTGAAAATCGACGCATCCGAAATTGACGAGATTAGTCTTGCTTCTGCCAAACAGTTGTACACTCAGAAAAATTATACGGCAGCTATTCCGCTTTATGAAAAATATCTGAGTCAGAATCCGACCGGAGAAGGGATGTATCAGGCGCAGTTTGAATTGGGAGAAAGTTATTTTCATACCAAAAACTTCACAAAAGCATTGCTTGTTTTACAGGATGTTGCGGCGGTTCAGAATGATTATCAACAGGAGTCTAAAACCAGAATTGCCCAAATTTACCTGAACCAGAACAATATTAGTGAAGCAAAAAAAATTCTGGAAAGTCTCACTTCATCACCACAGGTAAACATCAGGAATTTTGCCAATACAGAACTGATGAAGATATATGCCGAGGAGAAAAATTTCGCTCAGGCAGAAAAATTTGCTGATTTGGTGCTCGCAAATTCTAAAAATGCAGCTTCGATTCTGGAAAGTGCCAGATCAATAAAGGCCAGAAGCCTGATGAACAGCGGCAAAGATAAAGAGGCCCAAGCCGCTTATGCTGCTCTGGAAAAATCTGCGAATCCTGAAGTGGCAGCCGAGGCTTTATTTGCCAGAGCTTTTTATCAGAATAAAGCGAAATCTTACAAGGCTTCCAACGAAACTATTTTCAGACTTGCCAATAATTATGCTTCCGAAGAATACTGGGGTGCGAAAGCACTTGTGGTTATGGCGAAGAATTATCTGGGATTGAAAGACAATTATCAAGCAAGTTATACCGTGGATCAGCTGATTGCTAATTACAGTGATTTTCCCGACGTTATTGCAGAAGCAAGGGAAGTGAAAAAACAAATCAAATAAGACAATTCAATTTCGACAGCGAAACCTGAACAAGTTATGAGTAAAAATATTCAAAAAATATGGGTACTGGGTATGGTACTTTCTTCAGCAGCATTATTTTCTCAGATCAAAGAGGAAAAACTGATTCTTGATAAAAAAAGAGAGCCTGAAATAAAGAAAATAGAAAAGAAAAAAACTTCTGTAGAAACCGTCAAAAATTATCCGCCGGAGGAAAAATCCCAAAATCCGGTTCAGTACCAGATCACCAATGTGCCAGCAGTGTCGGATTTTCAAACTTCCACCATTCAGGGCGAAGATATTACCCCGAAAATTGAAAGCGATCAATACCAGAATTATGCGCGCTTCGGCATGGGAAATTATGGTAAAGTCCTGCTGGACGGCTATGCTGCATACCAATTAAATCAGCAAACAGAAATCGGTTTGGATGCGCATGTTCTTTCCACCCATGGTTTGAAAAAAGAGTATCCGTGGAACAGCCGGTCTTCGCAGGCTGATCTTAGCGCATTTATGAATGCTTATACCAATTCAGGAAAAATCAATGTGACGGCCGGATTCGGATCACACGATTATAACTATTTCGGAATTTACGCTTTTGAACCTGATCCAGATACTGTGCTGAAACAGCAGGTTCAGAATTTCTCTATTAACGGGTTTTATGATCATTATTCGAACAAAATTCTCAACAATGCCCAAGTGAAAACCGGTATTCTGAATGATCATTTTAATGCCAAAGAAAGTGTAGCATCAGTAGAAGTAAATCTGTCGCAACATGAAATGAAATTTCCATTGCCGGAGGTTACGCTGAATGCGGATCTGGGAGTAGGGTTCGAGTCGGTGAATTCCCGTTTTGATTTATTGGAACAGCATGAATCTAATTATTTTGAAGGAATTCTGGAACCGAAAATTACCTTCTTCCGGGGAAAATCTTATCTTATGATAGGCTCTGGATTTAGTTTTCTGGGTGCAGAAAGAAATAATAATGTGCTGACAGAAAGAATTAAAGAAAATAAAACCTATTGGTTCCCGAAAGCAGAAGTATTGTTTGCCAGCTCACCATTAGCGAATTTTTACCTGGGTGTAGATGGAGGCTTGCAGCATAATTCCTATACTGAAATGCTTCGCAGAAATCCGTTTTTGGTTTCGGATCAGGAAGTTTTGCCAACAGAAACCAAATACCGTTTGTATTTCGGAATTAAAGGCGATGTGAACGAGCATGTGAAATATGATGTTTCGGCAGGCTTTTCCGAAGTCAGAAATATTATGTTCTTCAAGGCGAACGGACTTTTTGATCATATCAACACCCTGAACCGTTCTGCCTACAACTATGCCAACACTTTTTCCGCAGTGTATGATAACGGTTCTGTGAACGAAGTGAAAGCATCTGTTCAGTATTTTCCTTTGCAGAATCTGTCTCTGAACGCCGCAATGAATTATAATTTTTACCGTCTGGATAATCACGATAAAATTTATAATATTCCTGAGTTCAATGCTGAATTTGGCGGACAGTACCGACTTATGGATCAGAAACTTCTGCTCGGTTTCAAAGCATTTTTCATCAGTGAAAGAACCAGCAATTCATTTTCCTATACAGAAGATCCTATTACGGGGATGTTGATTCCTGAAGAAAATACAGCGGAGCGGCTCACCGGCTATGCGGATTTTAATGTTTCTGCAGAATATAAATTTCATAAAAACTTTAGTGTTTTTGCCCTTGGAAATAATCTGACCAATGCACAGTACCAAAGTTTCAAAGGATATAAAGTTCTTGGTGCACAGGTTTTAGCCGGAGTAAAAGTATCTTTTTAACCCTAATATTTATTGACGATAGAGACATTTCAGAATTCTGGGATGTCTTTTTTTTGAAATGAAAATAAAGTATTTTTGTCAATAAATCAGCATAATGGAAAATATTTTTGATGCTCAGGTTGCGCAGAATTACATCGATAGGATCAATCAACTAACCCCTGAAACCCAGCGAAAGTGGGGGACCATGAGTGTGGATCAGATGTTGGCGCATTGCAATGTCACATACGAAACCATTTACGAACCCCAAAAGCATCAGAAACCAAAACCATTCACAGCTTTGTTATTAAAATGGTTTGTGAAACCCGGAGTGGTGAGTGAGAAACCTTATAGACAAAGTATTCCCACAGCGCCAATGTTTATTATTAAATCCGGAAAGAATTTCGATACGGAAAAAAAAAGACTCATTGGTTATATCCAGAAAACCCAGCAATTAGGAGCCGAAGCTTTTGATGGAAAACCATCTCATTCTTTTGGGAAACTCAGCGCCAGACAATGGAATAATATGTTGGCAAAACACCTGAATCATCATCTCGCACAGTTTGGAGTTTAGATTTTTTGATCCATCAATTTAAGCTTTTCATCAAAACACTGATCTTATCCTAAATCAATGGGTGTTTTATTTCAGAACTGTACCTTTGTCTTTAAAATCACACAGTATGAAAACAACACTTCATAAATCACAAACCAGAGGTTATGCAGATCACGGGTGGCTGAAAAGCTATCATACCTTCAGCTTTGCCAATTATTATAATCCTGAACGGATGAATTTCGGTGCTCTTCGTGTATTGAATGATGATACCGTAGCTTCCGGAATGGGCTTCGGAACGCATCCACACCGCGATATGGAAATCATTTCGATTCCGCTGGAGGGCGATCTGGAACATAAAGATTCACTTGGAACTGCGGCCGTTATCCATAAAGGAGAAATTCAGGTAATGAGTGCCGGAACCGGTGTTATGCATAGCGAATATAACAAGAACAAAGATGAGCAGGTGAAATTTCTTCAGATCTGGATTATTCCTAATAAGAAAAATGTAACGCCGCGCTATGATCAGATGGACATTGAAAAAGAAAATATAATCAATGATTTTCAGCAAATTCTATCTCCAAATCCTGATGATGAAGGCGTGTGGATCCATCAGGATGCGTGGTTTCATATGGCCCGTTTTGAACAAGGAAACAGTAAAGATTATATACTGAAGAAAGAGGGTAACGGCGTTTATGTTTTTGTCCTTTCCGGAAGAGCTAAGATAGGAGATATAGAACTTTCTGCCAGAGATGGACTTGGTATAGAAGAGGTCGACAGTTTTAGTCTTGAAGCGTTGGAAAAATCCGAAATACTTTTGATGGAAGTTCCGATGGAAGTGTAAAAATATATAGTGCATTTAATTTTAATCATTGCCAAAACCTCAAACTTTGGCAACGTTATATTTAATTTTAATTTATGAAAATATTGGCTTTTGCGGGAAGTAATTCGGAGGTCTCCATCAATAAAAAACTAGTCACTTTTGCTGCTTCTTTTTTTTCGGAATATGAGGTAGAAATCATTGATTTGAATCAATTCGAAATGCCTATTTACAAAAATGAAAGAGAAATAGAAGAAGGAATTCCGCAGTTGGCATTTGATTTTGCAGAAATAATTGACAGGTCAGATCTTCTTTTGATTTCCCTGGCCGAACACAACGGAAGTTATTCTACAGCTTTTAAAAATATTTACGACTGGGTTTCCAGAATAAAAGGAAGAAAAGCATTCGGCGGAAAACCTATATTTCTTATGGCTGCTGCGCCGGGAAGAAGAGGCGGAGCAAGTGTTCTCGCTGCAGCCACTGCACGGTTTCCCCTTGACGGTGCCACGGTTTTGGAAACATTTTCGTTGCCCTTTTTTAATGATAATTTCAGTGAAAAAGAAGGAGTTTTAAACGAAGAAAAACGTGCCGAATTACAAGCGAAGTCTGCAGCAGTACTACAGTATTTTCAGTGATTTAAGCGATATATCTACATCAGTTTCTAGTAGCTGCGATCAGTTTTTTTCCTCCTAAAAAGACAGGAACCATCAGCAATCCCGCGATCGTTCCGAAGAGAAGTTGTTTTATCATTTCATTCCAGTTCGGAAAAAGATCATGAAGGAAACGGATGTTATGATCAAAAATTCCTCCTGATACCAGCAGCAGCGCAATAGTTCCAATAACAGCCAACGCTTTGATCACGATAGGTAAGGCTTTCACAAGAATTTCTCCTATGGTGTTCAGAAAACCTTTGTTGTCGGATTTTTGCATCAGTCTGTATCCGGCATCATCCATCCGAACAATCAGTGCAACAATTCCGTAAACACCAACGGTAGCAATAATGGCTACGATAGAAACCGTAATAATTTGAATAGATAGCGGTTGTTCTAAAACAGTTCCCAATGCAATAATGACAATTTCAATGGAGAGAATAAAATCGGTGAGTACTGCTGATTTTATTTTAGCTTTTTCTGCAGCTTCGTCATTTTTTATTTCGGCGATGACTTCTTTTGCTTTTTTGTCGCGGTGAAAAAGAAATTCTATAATCTTTTCCACACCTTCAAAAGCCAGATAAAATCCACCCAGAACCAAAATTATTGTGATGGCAGGAGGATATAAAGCCTGAAGCAGAAATGCAACAGGAACAATAATCAGTTTGTTGATAAAAGAACCTTTCATAATGGCCAGCAGTACCGGAATTTCCCGGGAAGATAAAAAACCGGTAGCCTTTTCCGCATTCACAGCCAGATCGTCACCCAGAATTCCAGCTGTTTTTTTTGTAGCCAGTTTAGCCGTAACGGCAACGTCATCCATTAGCGCAGCAATATCATCAAGTACAGCAAAAATTCCTGAGGCCATATCAATTTATTTTATTTGGCAAAAGTAATTATTTCACATTTGATTTTCTAAAAAACATCGTAACATTGATTTTTAAGTATGTTAAAAATGTTGTAATTTCGCAGAACAAAGTTTGAGAAAGTTGAAAATGCAGAAATTACATTCTCCGAAAGAATTTTTCCAACCAAATGGAAACGTAATTTACGCTGAAAAATAATGTAAAAGCCGACGGTTGAAATACTGTCGGCTTTTTTCTTTCCGTTAGGAATCAAATTCCTGCCTGAACGACAAAAAATTAGTTTGATACAAATCTGAAAGAAAATGAATAACACGTACAAATCCGCCGGCGTCGATAAGGAAGAAGGTTATAAAACCGTGGATAAAATAAAAACTGCCGTAGCGGAAACCCATAATAAAAATGTCCTGAATAATCTGGGAAGTTTTGGCGCATTCTATGAAATTGCAGGTTACAGAAATCCGGTTTTGGTATCAGGAACGGACGGAGTGGGAACCAAACTGAAAGTGGCGTTGGATACCAAAAATTACGATTCTATCGGAATCGACTGTTTCGCAATGTGTGCCAACGATATTGTTTGTCATGGTGCAAAACCTCTTTTTTTCCTGGATTATTTAGCTTGCGGAAAACTAGATGCTGATATTGCAGCCGAAATTGTGATGGGAATGGTGAAAGCCTGCAAAGACAATGAATGTGCGCTTATTGGCGGCGAAACGGCTGAAATGCCGGGAATGTACCAGCCGGGAGATTATGATGTGGCCGGTTTCTGTGTAGGTATTGTGGAAAAAGACGAAGTGATAGACGGATCCAAAATTAAAAATGGCGATAAAATTATTGCTTTGCCAAGTTCAGGATTTCACAGCAACGGATTTTCGCTTGTGAGAAAGATTTTCCCAGATTTTAATGAAGAATTTGAAGGAAAACCTATTCACGAAACACTTTTAATTCCAACCAAACTGTATTATCAGGATATTAAAAAGCTAATGAAAAATGTAGAAATTAGCGGAATTGCTCATATTACAGGCGGCGGACTGATCGAAAATGTTCCGAGAATCATTCCGGAAGGACTTTCTGCAAAAATCTCAGAATCTAATATTAAAGTTCCTAACGTGATGTTGGAATTAGAAAAACGGGGAAATATCGACCGCATGGAAATGCACGGTACATTTAATATGGGTGTTGGAATGACCGTGGTGGTGGATGAAAAATTTGTTGATCAATGTCTTGAACTGATTCCTGAAGCTTACCTCATCGGTGAAATTGTAGAAGGAAACGAAAAAATTCAATTGGTTTAATAGTTGAACAAAAATCTGCCAGATTTTTCATGAGATCATGATGAAGAAAATTGTTGTATTAATAAGTGGTTCAGGGACAAACCTTCAGCGGATTATTGACTGTATCCGCAGCGGAGAAATTGCTGATGCCAAAATTGAAATGGTGGTGGCAGACCGTGCTTGTTACGGACTTCAGCGTGCTGAAAATGCTGGAATCCCAAACAGGATCATCAAGCGTGGAGTGGCATTCTCTGATCAACTAGATAAATTAATTCCCGAAAATATTGATCTCATTGTGCTTGCAGGTTTTCTTTCCATTCTGAATGATAAATTTTGCGAAAAATACGATGGAAAAATAATCAATATCCATCCGGCATTGTTACCGAAATTCGGCGGCTTCGGAATGTGGGGTATGAATGTTCACCGGGCTGTTCTGGAAGCCGGAGAAAAAGAAAGTGGTGCCACAGTGCATTATGTGACATCAGGAATTGATGAAGGCGAAATTATTCTTCAGGGAAAAGTGAAGATTGATGAAAATGATACTACGGAAACGCTTGCCGCCAAAATTCATCAGGTTGAATATGAGATTTTTCCGAAAGCAATTAATATGATTTTAAATGAATAAAACAGCTTTCATAACGGACCTGCATCTTCTGGAAACAAAAACCGAAAAAAAGGGTGTGAATACACTCCAGAATTGGAAAACAGTTCTGAAGGATCTTACTGAAAGAGGAATTAAAAATCTCATATTCGGCGGCGATTTGGGCTCCAAAGAAGCACTGAAAATAATTTTTGAAGATGTAGCCAATCTGGACGTACACGTTATTTTGGGAAATCATGACCATATCGAAAATTTTGAGAAATATTGTCCAGAATCAGCGAAAAAAAATGAACTATTCTACAATGTAAAACTCGGAAATGTTCAAGGGATTTTCCTCGACACTTCGTCTTCTCAGTTAAGCGAGAAACAGCAGGAATTCTTACATAGAGCTTTGGAATCCGCCCAAAATCCAGTGCTGTTCATACATCATCCGTTATTGGATATCGGATCCTGGCTGGATAGCAAACATCCTTTGAAAAACCGGAAAACAGTGCAGGAAATTATTGAAAGCACCGGCAAAAGAACAACTGTGTTTTGTGGCCATTATCACAAGTTTCATGAGTCATCATCCCAGCTCATCAGCCAAATTATAGCACCCGCAGTCTCCTATCAGATTCCGTATAGTAAAGATTACCAGTCAGACACCTCAACATTTGGTTATCTGATTTTAGATTTTGATGGTAATATACCGGAATATGAAACGGTAATTTTTAAGAAGTAAATGAAATCAAACGGTTGAGATCAATCAACATTATATGAAAATAAATTAAAGAAAAATGTCAAAGAAAAGAGCATTGATCAGTGTTTCCAACAAAAACGGGCTTACTGATTTCGCTAAATTTTTAGAAAAAAACAATTACGAACTTATTTCAACTGGCGGAACTTATAAGCATTTGAAAGAGGGCGGGCTGAGTCCCGTTCAGATTGATGAAATCACCAGCTTTCCGGAGATGCTGGACGGTAGAGTGAAGACACTTCACCCGAAAGTGCACGGCGGACTTTTGGCCGTTCGCTCCAATGAAGAACACATGAAAACCGTTCAGGAGCATGAAATTGGTTTGATCGATATGGTAATCGTGAACCTGTATCCGTTTTTCGAAAATGTAAATAAGGACATTTCCCTAGATGAAAAAGTTGAGTTTATCGATATTGGCGGGCCTTCGATGCTGCGTTCCGCGGCGAAGAACTTTGACAGTGTGACGGTAATTACCGATGTGGAAGATTATGAAGAGGTTCAAAATGAAATAGCTGAACAAGGCGATACCATTTTGGAAACCAGAAAAAAATTAGCCGGAAAAGTGTTCAACCTCACTTCGGCTTATGATGCAGCTATTTCGAGAATGCTTTTAGACGAAGAATTCCCTACCTATTTGAATGCATCTTACAAGAAAGTAGCTGATTTGAGATATGGTGAAAACCCGCATCAGAGAGCAGCGTATTACGTTTCGACTTTTGAAAACGGAGCGATGAAAGATTTTGAACAGTTGGGCGGTAAGGAACTGTCTTTCAACAATCTTCGCGATATGGATCTGTGCTGGAAAGTGGTTCAGGAATTTAAAGACGAAATGGCTTGTTGCGCAGTAAAACATTCAACTCCTTGCGGTGTTTCTATCGGAACTACCGCTTTAGAAACGTACCAGAAGACCTTTGAATGCGATCCTGTTTCCATCTTTGGTGGAATTGTGGGCATGAACTACAAAGTGGATGCGGCCACAGCTGAGGAATTGAATAAAACATTTCTAGAAATCGTGATGGCACCTGATTTTGATTCAGAAGCATTGGAAATTCTGAATCAAAAGAAAAATGTAAGAATTATTAAAATAAAAAATCCGGTTTCAGATCAGCATACGTGGGTGAAAACGGACGGCGGAATGCTGGTTCAGGACAATGATGCGCAATTTTCGGAAGATATAAAAGTGGTGACGGAAATTCAACCAACCCCGGAGCAGGAAAAGGCACTTCTTTTTGCCCAGAGAGTGGTGAAATATGTTAAATCAAATGCCATTGTAGTTTCCAATGGAAATCAGGCGCTGGGAATTGGAGGTGGCCAAGTAAACCGGATTTGGGCTACGCAACAGGCTGTAGAACGGGCAAAAGGGAAATTCAGCGGAGATTTGGTTCTGGCTTCCGATGCGTTTTTCCCTTTCAGAGATGTGGTTGATTTCTGTGCCGAGCAGGGGATTAAAGCTATTATTCAGCCTGGTGGAAGCTTGAAAGATCAGGATTCTGTGGAAGCAGCGAACGAACATAAGATCCCGATGATGATGACCGGAATGCGACATTTCCTGCATTGATTTCTCAGGAAAAATCATATTGTGAAGCAAATACTTCTCTTGTTATTCGCTTTATAAATCATTAAATTTGTACATTAAAATCAAAAGAATATCATGAGAATATTGATTATTGGAAACGGAGGTAGGGAAGCCGCTTTCGGGAAAAAACTCTCCGAAGACAGCAGGGTTAGCCAACTGTATTTTGCGAAAGGCAATGCAACTACAGAAAAATTGGGAAAAAATATTTCGCTTACAGACAATCAGGAACTGGTGAGTTTCGCTATTGATGAAGCTATCGATCTTACCATTGTAGGTCCGGAAGCTTTCTTGGTGAGCGGAATTGTGGACGATTTCCGAAAAGCAGGTTTACGGATTTTCGGTCCTGAAAAAAAGGTGGCTAAGCTGGAAGGAAGTAAAGCGTATTCTAAGAAATTTATGCAGGAATATGGTGTGAAAACTGCCGAAGCCAATATATTCACTTCTTACGTTGAAGCCAGAAATTTTCTCGAGAAACAGAACTTTCCTTTAATCATAAAAGCTTCCGGACTTGCCCAGGGAAAGGGAGTGGTTCTCGCCAATAATAGAGATGAGGCCATGAAAACCATTCATGATTTCATGATTGCTAAAATTTACGGAGATGCTGGTATACAAGTGGTTATTGAAGAATATCTGAGAGGATTTGAGACATCAATCATCTGTTTTTCCAACGGAAAAGAACTCTATCCCTGCATTGCTGCGAAAGATTATAAAAAGGCCGGAACAGGAAACAAAGGATCCAATACAGGCGGAATGGGAAGTGTGGCACCGAGCCCTGAATTTACAGAAAAACATTTTGCAGATTTTCAAAAAAACATTCTGGAACCTACCGTTAATGGGTTGAAAGATCAGTATTTAATGTTCAAAGGATTTATCTTTTTCGGACTGATGGTGACGGACAAAGGCTGCCATTTACTGGAATATAACATGCGGTCCGGAGATCCTGAAACTCAGGTAATTCTTCCGCTACTTGAAAATAATCTTTTAGACACCATAAATGATTGTCTTGATGGTAATGATATTGAGCTGAAATTTAAAGACGAAAAAGCGGTTTGCCTCGTGATGGCTTCCGGCGGATACCCCGGAAAATACGATACCGGGTTCGAGATACGTAATCTGGAAAAAGCAGAAGACGTTTCGGTTTATCTCGCTGGCGCTTCCACTAAAGCGGGAACGGTGTATACCAACGGGGGACGCGTGGTGAATCTTGTGGCAACTGCACCTACTTTTGCGGAAGCCCGCGAAAAAGTGTATGATGCTGCCAATGTTATTCATTTCGACTACGCATTTTACAGAGAAGATATAGCAGATTTTTAAATAATTAAGCGTGTTTCATGCACGCTTTTTTATTTTTGCAGAGCCTTTTTTTAGCTCCACAGCATTTATAACCAATATTAACTTTAAACTCTTGATAAAAATATGACCAATGGTATCCTGATATTGGATTTCGGTTCACAATATAATCAGCTCATCGGGCGCAGAATCCGGGAAATGGAAGTTTACTCCGAAATTATCCCATTCAATACTCCTCTGGAAGAAATTCTTTCCAAAAAACCTGTCGGAATTATTTTATCCGGTGGTCCAAGTTCTGTAAATGCTGCAGATGCACATCTGATAGACCGTGCTCTTTTCGATGCCGGAATTCCTGTTCTTGGGATTTGCTACGGAATGCAGCTCAGTGCGCACCTTCTAGGCGGAAAGGTTAGCAAGGGAATCAAAGGCGAATATGGAAAATCTGAACTGGAAATTTTGCGAAGCAATCCGTTATTTACCGGCGTTTCAAGAAAGTCTACGGTTTGGATGAGCCATTTCGATGAAGTGGAAGAAGTTCCGGAAGGATTTGAAATTTCTGCCAGAAGCGGTGTTATTGCTGCGATGGCTAACGAGGAAAAAAATATTTTCACCTTGCAGTTCCATCCTGAGGTAACGCATACAGAAGAAGGGAAGAAAATTCTGGAAAACTTTGTTTTTAATATCTGCAAAGCAGAAAAAAACTGGAAACTTTCAGGCTATATTGAAAGAACTATTGCTGAAATTCGGGAAAAAGTGGGGAATGATAAAGTGATTCTCGGCCTTTCCGGAGGTGTGGATTCTTCCGTAGCGGCAGTTCTTATTCATAAAGCTATTGGCGATCAGCTGACTTGCATTTTCGTAGATACTGGACTTCTTAGAAAGGATGAAGGACGGAAAGTAATGGAAAACTATGGTGAGCATTTCCACATGAAAATTGATATGGTGGATGCTTCTGAAAGATTTCTCAGTAAGCTGAAAGGAATTTCGGATCCTGAGGAAAAAAGAAAGGCCATAGGGAATGAATTTATTGCCGTTTTTGATGAGGAAGCGCACAAATTTGAGGGTGCTAAATTTCTCGCTCAGGGAACCATTTATCCCGATGTTATTGAAAGTCAATCCGTGAAAGGCCCATCTGCGGTTATTAAATCACATCATAATGTGGGCGGACTACCAGAAAACATGAAAATGAAGCTGATAGAGCCGCTTCGTGAGCTTTTCAAAGATGAAGTCAGAAAAGTAGGAGAGGAATTGGGAATTCCGCATCATTTGGTATACCGCCATCCTTTTCCGGGGCCCGGATTGGGAATCCGTATTTTAGGGGAAGTGGATGCAGAAAAAGTAAAAATTTTGCAGGAAGCCGATGATATTTTCATTGAAGAACTGTATAAAAATAATTTATATGAAAAGGTTTCTCAGGCTTTTGTAGTATTGCTTCCCGTGAAATCAGTGGGGGTAATGGGTGATGAAAGAACGTATGAATATACAGCTGTGATACGTTCCGCCAATACGATTGACTTTATGACGGCAGAATTCAGCAAATTGCCGTGGGAATTTCTTGAGCATGTTTCGAACCGGATTATTAATGAAGTCCGCGGTATCAATCGGGTAGCATATGATATTTCCAGCAAACCACCTGCAACGATCGAGTGGGAATAAAAGTGAACTTCCGTCAAAAAACAAAGCCGTTTCCCAGATGAAACGGCTTTGTTTGTTTTGCGTAATTAGGTTACAATTATTGGGTAATGGCTCTTCCAATGACGAGTCGTTGGATTTCAGAAGTACCTTCGCCAATGGTACATAATTTACTGTCGCGGTAATATTTTTCTGCAGGGAAATCTTTGGTGTAGCCATAACCTCCGAAGATCTGCACTGCATTGTTGGCGATTCTAACACAAGCTTCCGAAGCATATAATTTGGCCATAGCACCTTCTTTCGTCATTTTTTCTTTTGCATTTTTTAGCGTAGAAGCTCTTTGAATCAAAAGTTCTGCCGCATCAATTTCCGTCGCCATATCCGCGAGCATGAAATTAATTGCCTGAAAACTGGAGATGGCTTTTCCGAACTGATGTCTTTCCTGAGCATATTTTAAGGCAGCTTTGTAAGCACCCCGCGCAATCCCCAATGAAAGGGCAGCAATGGAAATTCTTCCACCGTCCAAAATCTTCATAGCCTGCTTAAAACCTTCGCCCACTTCTCCCAGTCTGTGGCTGTCGGGAACTCTCACCTGATCAAAAATAAGTTCGGCGGTTTCCGAAGCTCTCATCCCGAGTTTATTTTCTTTTTTTCCGGAAGTAAAACCCGGCATTCCCTTTTCAAGAACAAAAGCGGTAGAATTATTCTTAGCGCCTTTCTCGCCGGTGCGGGTCATTACTACAGCGATGTCTCCTGAAATAGCATGGGTGATGAAATTTTTTGCTCCGTTAATGATCCAATCGTCACCGTCTTTTATAGCGGTTGTGCTCATTCCTCCGGAATCTGAACCGGTGTTGTGTTCGGTAAGTCCCCAAGCTCCAATGACATGTCCTGATGCCAGTTTGGGTAACCATTTATTTCTCTGTTCTTCATTTCCGAACTCATATATATGATTGGTACACAAAGAATTATGTGCAGCAAGCGAAAGACCTATTGAAGGATCTACTTGAGAAATCTCGTCTAAAATAGTAACATATTCGTGATAACCCAATCCTGAGCCGCCATACTCTTCGGGTATGACGATACCCATAAATCCCATTTCACCCAGTTGATGAAAAAGTTCTACCGGAAAGGTCTGGCTTTCGTCCCAATCCATAATGTGGGGGCGGATATTTTTCTCTGCAAAATCTTTGGCCGTTTCGGCAATCATTTTAATATCGTGGTTCATAAATTTTGTTTGCCCAAAGATAGAGAAAATGAAAAGATTATGAAAAAAGGAATTGAAGGAGGAATGAAGATTAAAAATGTAGGCAAAATATCCTCACGGATGTGCATGCATATTTACACCATCAAGCTATTTCTTCAGCAGGTTTTCTACAGTCTTACAAAATAGAATAAATGGACAAAAGTAATGCGTTACTCACCATTCATATGTTAAAATAATCTCAAAGTCAATTCATGATGATAACTTCTGGCCGAGTCTTCCTTCTTTTTTCTTCCGATAATTAATCACTCAATCATTCGGTCTTTACATTTTCCAAACAGTCTTTTATTCTCTTCATTGCTTCACGAAGTGCTGTTTCAGAAGTTGCATAAGAAAAACGGATACATTCCGGACTTCCAAAAGAGACGCCTCCTACGCTGCCAACGTGTGCCTGATCCAGCAGAAACATAGCGAAATCATCTGAATCGTTGATCTTCACTCCGTTCAAAGTTTTTCCAAGATAGAAAGAAATGTCGGGGAAGAAATAAAAAGCAGATTTCGGCAAGAGAACTTTAAAGCCAGGAATTTCACGTATCAGATCGTAAACTATATCTCTTCTTTTTTTAAATTCCTTAATCATATAGCTGAATTCCGACGGATCTCTTTGCAGGGCAGTTATTGAAGCTTTCTGCGCTACAGTATTGGCTCCACTCGTCATCTGACCCTGTATTTTTTCGCACGCTTTGGCCAGCCATTCCGGACACGCCGAATACCCAATCCGCCATCCCGTCATGGCAAAACCTTTAGACATCCCGTTGATGACAGCAACCTGCTCGTAAATTTCCGGGAAGGCAGCAATGGATTTTGTCGTTGTTTCATAATTGATATATTCATATATCTCGTCCGAAATTACCGTAATTTGCGGATGTTTGGCAATTACTTCTGCCAGAGATTTCAGTTCATCATAGGTATAATAACTTCCGCTGGGGTTGCATGGTGAACTGTAAAGCAGTGCTTTTGTCTTAGGTGTAATGGCTTCTTCCAGTTGTTCCGCCGTCATTTTAAAATCGTTGAAAAAGGAAGTTTTTACAAAAACCGATGTGCCGCCCATCATTTTTACCATTTCATCGTAGCTTACCCAGTACGGAACAGGAAGAATCACCTCGTCGCCATCGTTGATGATGGAAGCTAAAACGTTCAGAATAGCTTGTTTGGCACCGTTGGAAACACAGATTTGATTCGGCTGATAACGAAGTCCGTTGTCTCTTTCTAGTTTTTTACAGATGGCCTCTCTGAGTTCCAAAAAACCCGGCACCGGTGAATAGTGGCTGAAGTTCTGATGAATAGCTTCTATAGCAGAATTTTTGATTGGTTCGGGAACATCGAAATCCGGTTCGCCCAACGTCAGGCTGATTACATCAATACCCTGCGAGCGCATTTCGCGCGCTTTGTTGCTCATAACGAAAGTCTGCGAAAATCCTAAGCGTTGGATACGTTCTGATAATTTATTCATAGCATGATTGGTAAACAAACAAAGATACTATTTTGATCAAATATTTGGGTTTCAAACTCAATAAAAAGTATTTTTGCAATAATATATCATGATGTCAACAGCGCTTATTTTAAAATATTTTCCTGAGATTTCGGATCTTCAAAAGGAACAATTTTCCCGATTAGAAACTCTTTACAGGGAGTGGAATGAAAAAATCAATGTCATTTCCCGCAAGGATATGGATTCTTTATATGAAAAACATATTCTACATTCCCTAGGAATTGCAAAAGTTATGGAATTTGCACCCGGCACGAAAGTTCTGGATGTAGGAACGGGAGGCGGTTTTCCTGGAATTCCGCTCGCTATTTTATTTCCGGAAGTTCATTTTACACTTATCGATTCTATTGGAAAAAAAATTACAGTGGTCAAAGGAATTTCCGAGGAAATCGGACTTCAGAACGTGGAAGCAATTCATGGAAGGGCTGAACAACTGAAAAAGAAATTTCATTTCGTGGTAAGCCGTGCAGTAACCCAAATGCCAGAGTTTCTGCGTTGGCTGAAAGGCAAGTTCGAAAAAGAGCAGCTGAACACCCGCCACAACGGTGTATTGTATTTGAAAGGCGGCGATCTTGCCGAGGAACTTGCGGGCCTGCGCTGTGAGATTTTCCAGTTGAAACATTACTTTGATGAGGAATTTTTTGAAACCAAAAAAGTAGTATATTTATCAAAGGGAAATTTCCAATCCTGAATTTTTACTCAGCTATTTCATTCATGAAGTTTTTAAATAAAATCATAACGGAGCTGTTATCCGAAAACCCTGATTTATCGGGGTTTACTATTGTAATTCCGGGGAAAAGGCCTGCGGTGTTCATAAAAAAAATACTGGCTGAAAAACAATATTCCGGATTTTTACCTACCTTTTGTACCATAGAAGAACTGATTACTGAAATCTCCGGGAAACAGCCTGTTCAGGGTATTACGCTCTGGTTGTTGGCTTTTGAAGCCTACCAACAGCTTTCTTTGGTACCGAAAGATGATTTTGCCTCATTTCTGAAATGGTTTCCCACAGTGCAGAAGGATTGGGATGATATGCTGAAATTCTCAGACAACGACCGGGGGATACTGGAATTTATGTTTAATGAAGAAAGAATCAAAAACTGGGCGCAGAATCTTGGCGATGAAACAGAAGAAGTTCCCCGGAAAAAATTCCTGAATTTTTGGAAGAACATGAATGTTTTTCTTCCCTTTCTGAAAGAACAGTTACAGACCCGAAATCTGGCTACGGCAGGGATGATTCATGAAGCAGCGAGAACTCGTATAAATTCCTTTGCTGACCAATATAATAACCGGCTGGTGTTCTGTGGGTTTAATGCCTTTACGCCGGTGGAAGAGCACCTCGTGAGACAGTTTCTGCAGCGCGACAAAGCACAGATTTATTTTCACGGAGACCGTTATTATACCGAAGACGAACGGCAGGAAGCCGGAGTGTTTCTGCGAAAATACCAAAGTTGGAAAGAGTTTAATAAAAGCAGAGACTTCCGGTGGATTGAAGATGACTTTTCAAAGCCAAAGCAAATTAAAGTATATGAAGTTTCCGGAAATGTAAGCCAGGCTCAGGTGCTTCCTAATATCCTGAAATCTCTGCACCCTTCAAAAACTGATTTTTCTGATACTGCCGTGGTGCTATTGGACGAACACCTTCTGCCTGCTGCGCTGGATTCTTTGAGCACCGTGGAACGGCTGAATATTACCATGGGGTTTCCTCTGAAAAACATGGCGTTCAGCAATGCCGTAAAGCATATTTTTCATCTCCAAAAACAGTTGGAAAAAAAGGCGAATTCTTATTATTATAATGATATATTGCCGATTTTGGAAGAACTTCCCAATACTTCGGAAGAATTGAAAACGGTGGCAGCATTCAAATCTTTAATTGAAGAAAGAAATATTGTCTATTTTTCTGAAGCTTTTTTGCAATCCGCGTTACAATCGCTTTCCTATTTTCCATTGCTGATTAAGGCAGAAAACAGCATTGTATTTCTGGAAAAATTTCATGATTTCTGCTTTGACTTGAAATTCCGAGAATTGGATGATCTTCAGTTTGAAAATATTGCCCATTTCGAAAAGTCTTTTAAAATAATCAAAAACCAAACTGCATCCTATCTGTTCGAGATCAGTATCGAAACTCTGGAAGTTTTGGTAAATCAGGTTATCTCTTCTGAAACGATAGATTTTCAAGGAGAACCTTTGCAGGGTTTGCAGTTAATGGGGCTTCTTGAAACTCGGCTTTTGAATTTTAAAAACGTAATTTTGCTCTCAGTTAACGAAGGAAAACTGCCGCTAGGGAATACCCAAAACACTTATCTTCCTTACGATGTTCGCCAGCATTTCGGCCTGCATACTTTTCTGGAAAATGACAGCATTTATGCTTATCATTTTTATCGGCTGATTCAGGAATCTGAAACAGTACATTTGCTGTTCAATGCGCTGAGTTCGGGAGTGAATACTGGCGAAAAAAGTCGGTTCATCACCCAGCTGGAATTTGAGGACAGATTTCATCACATAGAACATACGGTAATTGAGAATTTATCGGCCGCAGTAGAATCTCAACCGGTGGAAATAACTAAAACACAGAAAGTAATGGAACGCCTCCAGGACTGGAAAAAACGTGTTTCCGCTACCCATCTTACCAGCTATCTTTACAATCCTATTGATTTTTATCTGAATAAAGTGGTGGCAACCAGAACTGCGAATGAAATTGAGGAACAACTTTCGGTGAAAAATTACGGAAACCTGGTTCACTATGCGCTGCAAATAATTTATGAAACCCTAAAGGGTAAAATACTGAGACCGGAAGATTTGAATATTTCTGATGAAAGAATAAATGATGCCATGAATCAGTCCATCGCTCAGTTGAAACACCAGGCGGAGTTTTATGAAAGCGGGATTAATTTTATTCATAAATCCATCGCCGAAAGGGTGGTGAGAAATATTATTACCTACGACAGAAACCTTGTACAGGAAGGACATTCGCTGAAAATTATTGACTTAGAAAGAAAGTTTGAAGAAGTCGATTTTTATTTGGATGAAGAGCATTCGGATAAAGTTTCGTTTTATGGATTTATCGACAGGATTGATGAACTGGACGGTATTCTGAGAGTTATTGACTATAAAACGGCTAAAACAAAAGATCTGACACTCAGTATTGAAGATAAAAATATTGATGACTATCTGATGAGTGATCAAAAGAAACAAGCACTTCAGCTCTGCATTTATCAGTATGTTTTAGGACAACTTCCGGAGTTTTGTGGCAAATATCCACAAACGGCAATCTGGAGCCTTACAGAAGTGAATAAAGGTGCGGTAAATCTTCAGTTTGCCAAAGGAAATCTTGAGGATGCAATGGTGAGTATCCGGAATCTTATCCGTGAAATCCTGAATCCAGAAGTTCCGTTTACCGAGAAAACAAGAGCAGTTTTCGATTGATTTAACAGTAATAACAGTGTAAACCTACATTTTTATATCAATATTAATTAATGTAAATTTACAGCATAATAGATTTTGTATGAAGAAAATTCAGATGGTTGATTTGCTGAGCCAGTATTATAAAATAAAACCAGAAGTGGATAATGCGATGTTGAGTGTAATGCACTCTACAGCTTTTATCAATGGCCCGGAAGTGAAAAGTTTTCAGCAGGAATTGGAAACGTATTTGGATGTACCTCATGTTATCCCGTGTGGCAATGGGACAGACGCACTTCAAATCGCTTTGATGGCACTAAACCTAAAAGAAGGGGACGAAGTGATAACCGTCGATTTCACTTTCGCTGCTACCGTAGAAGTCATTCATTTGTTAAAATTGAAAGCCGTATTGGTAGATGTGGTTTATGATACTTTCACCATGGATATTGAAAAACTAAAAGCTGCCATTACTCCAAAAACCAAAGCCATTATTCCCGTTCATCTCTTCGGACAGTGTGCGCCCATGGAAGAAATTCTGGAGATCGCAAAAACGCACAATCTATATGTAATTGAAGACAATGCACAGGCCATAGGTGCGGAGTATACTTTTTCTGATGGCACAGTGAGAAAATCCGGAACTATAGGAACCATTGGAACAACTTCTTTTTTTCCATCAAAAAACCTAGGATGTTACGGCGATGGCGGTGCACTTTTCACTCATGATGATGATCTTGCGCACAAAATGCGCGGAATTGTGAATCACGGAATGTATGAACGTTACTATCACGATGAAGTAGGAGTGAACTCCCGCCTGGACAGTTTACAAGCCACGGTGTTGAGAAAAAAACTTCCGTTGCTGGATTCCTATAATGAAGCTAGAAGAAAAGCTGCTGACTTTTATGATGAAGCACTTTCAAGACACCCTCAGATTCTAATTCCTAAAAGAGCTGAAAATTCTACTCATGTTTTTCATCAATATACGCTTAGGATTCTGAACGGAAAAAGAAATAAACTTCGCGATTTTCTGGCAGAAAAAGAGATTCCCGCCATGATCTATTATCCGGTGGCTTTAAGAAAGCAGAAAGCTTATTTTCAGGAAAGCATCGATGCTGATTTCAAAAACACCGATCGGCTTCTGGAGCAGGTTATTTCTCTGCCGATGCACACTGAATTGGATGATGAACAGCTGAAATACATCACTGATGCAGTGCTGGAATTTATGAATTCGGAATCCTAACCACAATTATCTTGGATGTGGAATAATTGAACAATTTATGTAAAATAGTAATAAATTTAAAATAATTTATGGTAAATTGTGTTTTAATAATTGCTTTATTAAAAAATTATTATTAGTTTTGAATCTGTATTTTCTTCCATTTGTCGAGAAGACCATAAAAAGAAATACATTTTTTTCAATTTTTTTTATTTTTTTTGGAGTGCCTGACCTGTTTAGGCACTGCTTTTTTTGTAGATTTGTGAAAATTAATTTCTATGGCAATATTGGTAACGGGAGGATTGGGGTACATTGGTTCTCACACTGTAGTAGAACTTTTGAATAATGATTTTGAAGTAATTATCGTGGACGATCTTTCCAACTCCGAGAGATTTATTATGGATAACATCAAAGAAATTTCTGGAAAATCGCCGGTTTTTTACCCATTTGACCTCAAAAGCAGAGCTCTACTTAGTCAGGTTTTAGATGCTCACAACATTGAAGGTTGCATCAATTTTGCTGCTTTTAAGGCTGTAGGCGAAAGTCAGGAAAAACCTGTGGACTACTACGAAAATAATCTTGTTACGCTGATCAATCTGCTTCAGGAATTTAAAGAAAGGAACATTTCTAACTTTATTTTCAGTTCCTCTTGTACCGTTTACGGGCAGGCAGACAAAATGCCGATTGATGAAAACACCCCGATGAAACGACCGGAAAGTAGCTATGGAAAAACCAAGCAAATGGGAGAGGAAATCCTGATGGATTTTGCCAATGCACATCAGAAGAAAGTTTCTTTGCTGCGGTATTTCAATCCCATCGGTGCACATTCATCGGCGAAGCTCGGTGAACTCCCGATTGGTATTCCCAATAATCTCGTGCCATATGTTACCCAAACTGCTGCCGGAATAAGAGAAAAATTATCCGTTTGGGGTGCAGATTATCCTACACCCGATGGCACTGCAATCCGGGATTATATTTACGTTGTTGATTTGGCTCAAGCTCATGTTGCTGCGCTTTTGAAGTTACTTTCTGAAGAAAATAAAACGGTAATTGATATTTATAACCTAGGCACAGGAAAAGGATCATCGGTATTGGAAGTGGTTCATGCTTTTGAACAAGCCAATAATGTTAAAGTTCCTTTCCAAATTTGCGAAAGAAGGGCAGGCGACATTACTATTGCATTTGCGAATGCCGACAAAGCAGAAAAAGAACTGAATTGGAAAGCGGATACTTCCCTGGAAGAAGCTCTGCGAACCACTTGGGAATGGCAAAAATATCTGGAATCAAGAAAAGTTTATGAAAACGTTTAAAAACTGATTCAATAAAATAAAACAATCTAACTTAATTTATTTACTATGAAAAAACTTTTATTCATGAGTGCGGTACTTGCTTTCAGTGCTGTTCATGCACAATCTGCCGGTTTAGAAGGAACTACTTACATTACCGGCCAAGCTATGGTTTCAACTACTAAAGACCACAATACCGGAGCTACGGCAACCGAGTTTTCGGTAGTGCCTATGATGGGCCACTTTATTACGCCAAGTTTCGTTATTGGTGCAGGATTGGGCTATCAGGGAAGCAGTGTGGATATGAATACGGATATGTTAGGATTTCCTGCTTCTGCAAAAATGACTACTTCCGCTTTCGTAATCATGCCATTTGTCAGAAAATATTGGGATTTGGGAACTAAGTTATATTTATTTGGTCAGCTGGATGTTCCACTGGAATTCGGAAAAGTGAAAACGGAAGGTAATGCTGCACCGCTGGGTTCCTTTACTTCGGATGAAAATTATACCGCTTTTGGTGTTAATGTAAGGCCTGGATTAGATTATATGATTAACAATAACTGGACTGTAGAAGCTACTGTCGGAGCTATTGGTTACAACAGCGTCAATCCAAATGATGGGGAAAGCATCGATAATTTCACTTTCGGTGTGAACCTGAATCAGGTGACCTTCGGGGTGAAATATCTTTTCAAATAACTGAAAATATCTTAATTATCTGAAGCGGCTCTTTTTATTGGAGCCGTTTTTTATGTTTTCTGTAAATTATTTGAAGTGATGAATGGTCATTCATCCTCATACTGTTCCAGATAATAGCTAAAACTGAAACCTTCCACTTCATGTTCTGCTTCTTCCAAAGTGTAGAGCATTTCCTCAAAATCTTCCAGATGATCAACTCTCATATTAACAAATTCCAGATGAAACGGCAGTTCCAAATGTCCGGAAATAACATCATACAGCGCATCCAGATTATAACCGAAATGTTCAGGAAGTTCTGATTTTTCTTTCAACTGATAATAGAAATCTTCAACGTCACCAATATTTGTAAAATCGATATAAATTGTTTTCATAAAAGGAAGTGATTTCTGTTAATGTTTTTCAAAGCTTTTATAATGATCTTTAGTGAGCCACACTTCTCCTGAATCAGTATACACGATACGGTCGGCATTTCTTGTTCCGCATTTGTAATTCACATCGGCTTCATAATATATTTCGCCTGCAGGTAGTTTCTTTTCTCTGTTGCCGAAGCGATCGCCGCCGATGGCCTTTCCCGGAAGCACATCACAAAGATTTCCTTTTTCAGGAATCCATCCTTTAGTTTTTGCTTCGGATTTGGTAAGATAATACTCGGGCAGTTTTTGATGTTTCTTTACATATGGGATGATCGTTCCCTCCTTAGTAAGCTCATCTATATTTTTATCAGAAATAATGGGTATCCCTGAAATGTCATGAGGTTGTGGTTCAGATTGATACTGGTTGAAAGCGTACATCAAAAGGATTCCGATAAAGCCTCCGACCAAGAAGAAAATAAAAATTTTAATTTTTTCAGATTTCATCATCTAGATTTTCAGGATTTACTGTTCTCCATTCCTCAGGTATTTCACACACGGGGATGGGTTGAATTTTATGCTGCGTCGCCTTATTCAAATTAGAAAATATTTTGAAAACTTCCAGATCACGGCCGGTATAATCAGCTTCAGTTTTCATTCCCCATTCCCTTTGTATTTTTTCGAGTTCGGGATAAGTGGCGCCTATTTGCTGTTCATCGGTTCTTTCCGTATCCCAAAGTCCGTCCATAGGAACCGCATTCCGAATGCTTTCCACCAGATTTAAATCATTAGCTAATGCGTAAACTTCGGTTTTATAAAGATCCGCAATGGGAGATACATCTACACCACCATCTCCGTATTTGGTAAAGAATCCGATTCCGAAATCTTCCACTTTATTTCCTGTGCCGCATACCAGCAGGCCGTTCGTCTGGCCATAATAATAAAGAGAAAGCATCCTGAGGCGGCTTCGGGTATTAGCCAAAGCGAGTTCCTGATTAGGACTTTGAAAACCTGTTGCATCAAAAGTATTTGAAAGTTCATTGAAGGCAGCGGTGAGATCTACACGATGGGCCTTTGCATTTGGAAAGCGCTCCGTTACAAAATTCATGTGTTCCCATGCTCTGTTGATTTCTTCCTGTGTCTGCCGGATTGGCATTTCCAGCATAAGAAGTTCAAGGCCGGTCATTGCACAAAGGGTTGAAACCACCGCCGAATCTACACCCCCCGAAACTCCTATAACATATCCCTTGGCTCCTGCATTGTTGGCATAATTCTGAAGCCAGTTCACAATATGATTAATAATTTTTTCTGATTGTATCATATTTTCTTAGGTTTTGGAAGCGAAGGCTTCATTTAATTTTCCTTATTTTTGTCTTTCTAAACAGGATGTAAAAATAATGAAGTTTTTTAAAAGATTCATGCTTGTCGCTGCCGTCACTCTTGCCGTCAGTTCTTGTAAGAAAGAAAAGGAAAATATCTGGGATGTAAAAGTAGAAGTTCCTGCTGAAAAAGTGTCAATTACCGATATTTCGAAAGAGTTTTTTGATGCTCAAGTTCCTATTGAGCAGTTTAAAGAAAAGTATCCGTGGTTTCAGGGTTCAGTGAAAGATGAAGATTTTATTAAAAGAAAAAATAATCCCGAAGAAATAAAACTCTACAAAGAAGCAGCCTCTAAAACAGATCTTAATCAACTCGCAACAGAGCTCACCGCACTTTTTGCACGAATCAGGCATTATTTTCCAAATTTCAAAAACCCAAAAGTATATACGTTTTCGTCCAGTACACAGATGTATGAAGAACCTATTATTTACGATCCGCAGCAAGGATATTTGTTTATTGATATATCCGGTTTTATGGGAGAAAAAAACGAATATTATAAAGGGATAGACGAGTATTTTAAAGTTTCTATGAATCAGGAAAATATGCTTCCGAAAATTTCTGAAGCCATCGCATTTACCGCTGTTCCTTACGACAGAAATTCACAGAAATTCATTGATTTGATGGTTTTTTACGGTAAAATAATGATACTTCAGGATGCATTTATTCCACAACTTCCTGATCATTTGAAAATGAGCCTTAGTGAAAAACAAATGGTATGGAACAAGGCCAACGAACAAAATATCTGGGATTATTTTGTGGAAAACGATTATCTTTTCAGTGCAGATCCGCGACTCTCGGAACGGTTTATTGCTCCCGGACCGTTTTCCAAATTTTACACTGAAGCCGACAGTGAGTCTTCGCCCCAAGTAGGAACTTTTATTGGCTGGCAGATTTGCAGAAAGTATTTCGAAAAAAATAAAGAAACTCCTTTGCAGGAATTCTTAAATATGAGTGCAGGAGATATTTTAAATCAATCTGTCTATAAACCTACCCTTTAAATATAAAAAAATGCGTAAAACAAAAATACAACTGGATGTGGAACTGGATGAAAATCACGTTCCTGAAACGATGACCTGGCATGCCGAAGACGGAGGAGTGGAAAATCAGCCTACAAAAGCTACCGTGATGGCAGTTTGGGATGATGCCGCCAGAGAGGCACTTCGCATTGATTTATGGACAAAAGATATGCCTGTGGATCATATGAAGATGTTTCTTCATCAGATTCTGCTTTCCCTCAGCAATACCTACGAAAAGGCAACCGGAGAAGAAGACGTCGCTGACTGGATGGAAATGATGGCAGAGGAATTTGCTGTGAAAGCTGCCATTAAAATGTAGTAGTTATCCGTGATGTATTTGAAATATTAATTTAAAAAACACCTTATGAAATTTAATACGAAAGTTATCCATGGCGGACAACAACACGAGCCTCATACGGGTTCTGTAAATGTGCCGGTTTTCCTTACTTCCACCTTCGCGCAGCGTACACCAGGTGAGCTGAAAGCGGGTTACGAATATTCCAGAGCTGCTAATCCTACACGACAAGCCTTGGAAGATGCCCTGGCAAGCATCGAAAATGGAACTACCGGATTGGCCTTTTCTTCAGGTCTTGCAGCGATGGATGCAGTGTTGAAATTACTGAATCCCGGCGATGAAGTGATTGCCGTGGATGACCTTTATGGAGGTTCTTACAGACTTTTCACGAGATTGTATGAAAAATATGATCTCAAATTCAACTTTGTCAGTTTCTCTGATATGACAAAAATTTCGGATGTTATTACAGATAAAACAAAAATGATCTGGCTGGAAACTCCCACCAATCCTCTGATGAAACTTGTCGATATCCAGGCTGTGGCAGAGTTGATAAAGGACAGGAATATTCTTCTGGCTGTGGACAATACTTTTGCAACGCCGTACATCCAGCGTCCATTAGATCTGGGTGCGGATATTGTGATGCATTCGGCTACGAAATATTTGGGCGGTCATTCCGATGTTATTGCCGGTGCATTAATCACCAAAACAAAAGAACTAGGTGAGGCTCTGCATTTTATTCAGTTTGCAAGCGGCGGAATTTTAGGCCCTCACGATTCATATTTGGTACTCAGAGGAATTAAAACATTATCGTTAAGAATGCAAAGACATTCAGAAAATGGTGCGGAAATAGCTAAATATATAGAGCAGCATTCTGCCGTCGAAAAAGTGTTTTATCCTGGTCTGCCTTCGCATCCGCAGTACGACCTTGCAAAAAAACAAATGAAAGGGAGTGGCGGAATGGTTTCTTTTACTTTCAAGTCCGGTAGAAAAGAAGATGCAATAAAGTTCCTTGAAAACTTAAAAGTATTTACCCTTGCCGAAAGTCTGGGTGGTGTCGAATCTCTGGCGAATCATCCGGCCACCATGACTCACGCTTCCATTCCTGTTGAAAAACGTACAGAACTGGGCATTAGTGATGATCTTGTTCGTCTGAGTGTTGGGATAGAAGATTTTGAAGACCTCATTTCTGATTTGGAAATAGCTTTTTCATCAATTTAAAATTGTACGGCAGATCTGTTTTTTATGAATCATATTGTTGAAATTCTGAATGCCGGCGGAACCTTGTTGTATCCCACCGATACCATTTGGGGAATTGGCTGCGATGCTACGAATGTGGCAGCGATCAAAAAAATTTTCGAAATTAAAAAAAGAGATCCCTCTAAATCAATGATTGTTCTTGTAGAAAGCGAACAGAGGCTCCAAGATCTTGTAGATGTTCCGGAAATGGCCTGGCAAATTATTGATCTTTCAGCAAAACCGGTTACCATTGTGTACGACAGCCCGAAAGGAATACCGAATGAACTTCTGGCAGAGGACGGAAGTCTTGGAATAAGACTGGTGAAAGATGATTTCTGCAAAAAATTGATTTCAAAACTCGATAAACCACTGGTTTCCACATCTGCGAATTTCAGCGGAGAAAGAAGCCCAGTAAAATTCTCGGATATTAATGCTGAGATTATTCAATTGGTAGATTATGCTGTGGAGGAGTACCGCGACCGTATTTCAGAGTTTTCGGGTTCTTCCGTAATCAGAATCTGGGACGATAACCGTATAAAAATCTTAAGAGAATAACGGCTCAAACCGTATCTTTGCACAGATGGGATTTCACCCTAAAAATCTGTGGAAGTTCTTGATTATATCCAATGGACATCAATTTAGTTCAAAATAAAAATTACAGACTTTTTAAAGTTATTTCTGAAACTGCGTCGCTTAACGGTCAGTCGGTGTATATCATCGGTGGTTATGTCCGTGATTTACTGATGGAAAGAGTAACGCCTTCCGATATCGATTTTGTAACGGAAGGTTCCGGGATTGATCTGGCTCAAATCATTGCCAAAACCCTAAATCCGACACTGAAAGTTTCTGTTTTCAAAACCTACGGCACTGCCATGTTCCGGTATCGTGATTTGGAACTGGAATTTGTCGGAGCCAGAAAAGAAAGTTATTCCGAAGAAAGCAGAAATCCCGAAGTAGAGGTGGGAACGCTGAAAGATGATCAGCTGCGGCGGGATTTCACCATCAATGCCATGGCCGTTTCTCTGAACAAAGAAACTTTCGGGAAGTTGATAGATCCCTTTGATGGAATAAAAGATCTCGAAAATAAAATCCTCCGAACTCCCTTGGAACCTGTTCAGACGTACTCAGACGATCCGTTACGGATGATGCGTGCCATTCGTTTTGCGACTTCATTAAATTTTAATATTGATAAGCCATCACTGGAGGCCATTTGTCAGGAAGCCGATCGTATCAAAATTGTTTCCATGGAACGGATTATGGTGGAATTTAATAAAATAATGCTTTCCGAAAAACCATCAGCAGGCTTAAGACTGATGGAACAAACCGGTCTTCTTAAACTTATTATTCCGGAACTTATAGCCCTGAAAGGAATAGAAGAAGTAGAAGGGCAAACACATAAAGACAATTTCTATCATACATTAGAAGTCGTGGATAATATTTCGCAGCATACAGAAAATTTGTGGCTTCGGTGGGCTGCACTGCTTCATGATGTAGGAAAAGCTCCTACCAAAAAATTTGTTGAAGGTACTGGATGGACGTTTCATGGTCATGAGTTTTTAGGTTCTAAAATGGTAAAAAATCTCTTTCAACGGCTTAAACTTCCACTAGGTGCAGATATGAGATACGTGCAGAAAATGGTAAAACTTTCTTCACGCCCTATTGCCCTTGTAACCGATGATGCCTCTGATTCTGCACTTAGGCGGCTGCTTTATGATGCCGGCGAAGATCTGGAAGATTTATTTACGCTTTGTAAAGCAGATATTACTACGAAAAATGCTAAAAAACAACGACATTTCAAAAAGAATTTCGATTATGTAGCTGCCAAAATAAAAGAGGTAGAAGCTAAAGATCATATCCGTAATTTTCAACCTCCCGTTTCCGGAGAAGAAATTATGGAACTTTTCAGCCTTAAACCGGGACGAGAAATCGGTATCTTAAAGGAAAGTGTGAAAGAAGCCATTTTGGAAGGTAAAATTTCCAACAGCAAAGAAGAAGCATTAAAATTCGTAATTTCTGAAGCGAGAAAACTGGGGCTTTCTCCCGTTTGATTCGTTTTCTTTTAAGAATTATTTAACCTTTATAGTAGGAAAATTCTGTCATATTTTGCTTATTTTTGGTAAAAATAAAATAGTATGGCAGCAATAAAATTACACGGCAACGATGTTCAAACCGTTGGAAAACTTCCTGAAGTAGGAAGTTCAATTAGAGATTTTGCATTGGTGGATACCGACCTGAATGTGAAAACCAAAGACGATTTTAAAGGAAAAAAGAAAATATTCAGTATTTTCCCGAGCGTAGATACCGGAGTGTGTGCAGCGGCTGCTAGGAAATTTAATGAAAAAGCCGCCGATTTGTCCAATACAGTCGTGATTAATGTTTCCAAAGATCTTCCGTTTGCACTCAAGAGATTTTGTGCCGCTGAAGGGTTGGACCATGTAGAAACGCTTTCCGATTTTAGAGGCACATTTGGGGATGATTTTGGTGTAGGCATCAGCAACAGTCCTATGAAAGGACTTCTCAGTCGTGCGATTATCGTAACAGACGAAGAAGATAAAGTACTGTATACCGAACAGGTTCCCGAAATTACGGATGAACCCGATTACGAAGCTGCTTTACAGGCTGCCAAATAACAAAAATTATAATTTAAGAAAAACGCAATTCAGTTTGCGTTTTTTTGGGTTTAAAAATTTGAAACGTTCAGGATCTCTATACTGAGCGCTCCGATACGGAAATGTTTCACACTGGCTGTATATACGGATACCCCTAAACTGAAAGCCTGATATCAAATTCATTTTTCCAATCAAAAAAACTTAATATTGATTGCTTGAATTATTTTTATTAAATTTAATCGCAAAATTATCTGGCAACAACCAATTCAAATCAGATTTACTATGAAACTAAACCCTTACCTTAATTTTGATGGAAACGCCGAAGAAGCCATGACTTTTTATAAAAAAATTTTCGGTGTGGAATTTGCCGGAAACGGCCTGATGAGATTTCGTGATTTGCCTGATGCAAACCAAATTCCTGAAGAACTTCACAACCGCGTGATGCACGTTTCTTTGCCTTTAGGCGATGAATTTCTGATGGCTTCAGACACTATGCCAGGTATGGGACCCGCTTACCAAAAAGGAAATAACAACTATATTTGTATTTCTCCGGATACTAAAGAAGAAGCTGACCGCCTTTTTCATGCACTTTCCGAAGGAGGAAATGTAGAAATGCCGATGACTGAAGAATTTTTCGGTTATTTCGGAAGCCTAACAGATCGGTTTGGCACACCTTGGATGATTCATTTTGAAGAAAAATCAACGTTTTAAAACATAATGGAAAATATTTTACTCAATACCACCATTTTGAAGCCTGTACACGAAGTATGGGAATATTATACACAGCCCGAACATATTAAAAAATGGAATATTACCAATGAAAATTGGGTTTGTCCCAGAGCAGAAAATGACCTGCGAACCGGAGGAAGATTCAATTACAGAATGGAAACCAAAGACGGTAGTTATGGGTTCGATTATGCTGGTACGTTTGATGAAGTCATTCCTCAGCAAAAACTCAGCTACACGTTGGACGACGGCAGAAAAGGTGAAGTGATTTTCAATAAAGTGGATGAAACTACTACCGAAGTTTTTCTGGATTTTGAAGCGGAAACCAAAAACCCGGTAGAGATGCAAAGAAATGGCCTTGATAATGTTCTTCATAGTTTTGAGCTCTATTCTGAAAATCATAATAGCAAATAAATATGAGGTGATCAGTGGATTAAAAATAAAATAATATGGAAACAGTAAAATCAGAAATCACGCTGCTGGCACCGGTGGAAAAAGTATGGGCTTATTTTTCAGAGCCTCACCATGTACAGAAATGGTTTTTTGCTATGAAGGATTGGCGGTGTGCCCGCGCATTGAATGAACTTCGGGAAGGAGGGAGCTTCAGCTACAGAATGGAAAACAAAGACGGTAGTTATAGTTATGATTTTGTTGGAACCATTGATTCTGTTACTCCAATGGAAAAAATCTTATCAACGCTGAATGATGGGAGAAATCTTGAATTTCATTTTGAAAAGAAAGACGAAACAACTACACAATTCATTATGATTTTTGAGCCTGAAACGAAAAATACACGCGAATCCCAGAAACGTTTCTGGGATATTGTGCTTTGCAACTTTGAAAAATATGTAGAAAACGCTCCAAGTTAGCTTTCAAATCAGATTTGTTTTAATCGAAATAACTTCATTATGGCTACAGTATCATACGAAATAGAAATTGCAGCGCCGGCTGAAAAAATATGGCAGGTGCTTTGGAATCAGAATTCATACACCCAATGGACGCGCTTTTTTGCTAATGAAGATTCACACTATAAGTCGGATTGGAAAGTTGGTGGAAAAACTTTATTTCTCGACAGCAGCGGAAACAACGGAATGGTATCGACAATAGATTCTCTCAAAGAACCATATGAAGTTGTTTTTCAACATTTGGGAATGTTAGTTAATGGAGAAGAAATTTTCAATACGAAGGAACTTGCAGAATGGAGCGGTGCTCAGGAGAAATATTTTCTTGAAGAATTTGAGGGTTATACCAAACTTTCAGGTGAGGTGCATGTTTCCGGAGAATTTGAAAACCAAATGCTGGAAGGATTCGAAAAAGGATTCGCAATAGTGAAAGAGCTGGCGGAACGGACATAGACTTTAAGCAAATAAAAAATGAATCAGGAAGGCAAACGCTTTCCTTTTTTTGTCGATGAAATCGCATTTATTACAGTAGAATAATATGAAAAATTACCGATATTTGCAAAGGTGACATCCAAAGGAAGAAAGTTCTTCCTTTTAATTCAAAATTAAAGAATGAAAATTTCAAACAATTGGCTGAAAGAGTATCTGAAAACCGACCTGAAACCCGAAAAAACCGGAGAATATCTAACAGATATCGGGCTGGAAGTTGAAGGTATAGAACGATACGAAACCATAAAAGGCGGCTTAGAAGGCATCTTCATTGGGAAAATTCTTACCTGTGAACAGCATCCAAATGCTGACAAACTGAAAAAAACCACCGTAGATATTGGAAACGAAACTGTTCTTAACATTATTTGTGGCGCACCGAATGTAGCAGCAGGACAATCTGTGCCGGTAGCAACAGTAGGCACGAAAATTTACAACAAAGATGGTAGTTTTTTCGAAATAAAAGAAGCAAAAATACGTGGCGAGAAATCTCAGGGAATGATTTGTTCTGAAGCGGAACTTGGTCTAAGTGATAATGGGGACGGAATTATGGTTTTGGATGAAACTATTTTCAAGGCAGGAACTCCGTTGTCAGATTATTTTGAAATCATACAGGATGAAATTTTTGAAATCGGCCTCACTCCCAACAGAACCGATGCAATGTCGCACTATGGCGTAGCCAGGGACCTGAACGCCTTTATGTCAACCCATGGAATTTCCTGTGAATTTAGAAAAATAGAATCGAAAAATCAAAATTTTGAAGGGAGTTCAAATTTTTGTATTGAAGTGGAAGACAGTGAATTGTGTCCCAGATATATAGGAGCCGTCATCCGGGATGTTCAGGTGAAAGAATCCCCGGCGTGGCTGCAGAACCGTCTGAAAGCGATTGGTTTAACGCCTGTGAATAATGTTGTGGACTGTACCAATTACATACTTCATGGTTTAGGCCAGCCTTTGCATGCTTTTGATGCAGATAAGATATCCGGAAATAAAGTGAAAGTCGGACTCAGCAATTCCGGAGAAAAATTCAAAACTCTCGACGGTGTAGAACGTGTCCTGAATGGCTCGGAAATGATGATAAAGGACGGAAATAATGCTTCACTCTGTATCGCCGGTGTTTTCGGGGGACATCATTCCGGAGTTTCTGAAACTACGAAAAATGTTTTTCTGGAAAGTGCCTATTTTAATCCTGTATCTGTGCGCAAAACAGCCAAACTTCACGGGTTGAGTACGGATGCTTCTTTCCGTTTTGAAAGGGGAGTGGATCCCCATATTACCAAAACTGCCATCACTCAGGCTATTGAACTCATCACGGAAATCACAGGCGGAAAACTGGCGGAACCATTGCTGGAACATTATCCTAATACAATGGAAGATCATTACATTATTCTCCGCTTTTCAAAAATAGAACAGATTTTGGGAACGAAAATCCATATGGAAACAGTGAAAAGCATTCTGAAATCTCTGGAAATTAAAGTGTTAAATGATATTAACAACGGCCTTGAAATTTCTGTTCCTGCGTATCGTGCAGATGTGACCCGGGAAATTGATGTCATTGAAGAAATCTTGCGGATTTACGGATACAATAAAATTGAATCTCAGCACAAAATGGCTTTTACTCCTGTAAAATTAACACTGGAAGATCAGGATGAACTAGAAAATTCATGGGCAGGAACGCTTCAGGCTAATGGTTTTTTTGAAGTGATGAATAATTCCCTGACTTCACTAACCGAATCCGCAGATGCGGTTAAACTCCTGAATCCACTGAGCAGTGATCTGGCAGTCATGAGGACTTCAATGCTGGAGGGTCTTCTGGAAAATACTGCTTATAACATCAATCGGAAATCACCGGATCTGAAGCTTTTTGAGTTAGGTAAAATCTACCATAGAAAAGAAAAGTATCTCGAAAGAAAACAGCTGGCATTGCTGATTACAGGAAGGGAAAAATCCGAAAACTGGCTTCAGCCCAAATCTTCTACAGATTTCTACTACCTGAAAGGTTATGTAAAACTGCTTCTGGACAGATTGGGAATTGAAATTACAGAAAATTCGCTTGAAGATTCCAGGTTTTCTGATGCTTTGGAAATGTCGTCGGGAGGCAAAACTATTGTGAAAATGGGTAAAGTTTCAAAGAAACTGGCTCAGCATTTTGATGTGGATCAAGATTGTTTCTATGCTGAAATTGAGTTGGAAACGGCACAGAAGCTTCGGACCAAAGGCAATTTTAAATTCAAAGATATTCCTAAATTCAACAAACTCCGGAGAGATTTGGCATTGCTGGTGGATAAGGAAATCAGTTATGCCGATTTGCGCAATGTCGCCCGGAAAAATCCTTCTCCGTACCTGAAATCTGTTCAGCTTTTTGATGTGTACGAAGGCGAAAAACTTCCTCCAGGAAAAAAATCGTATGCGATGAGTTTTGAACTTCTGAATGAAGAAAAGACATTGGAAGAAAAAGAAATTTCTCAGGTAATGAACTCGCTCATCGGTCAGTTTCAAAAGGAATTTGGTGCGGAACTGCGTGGGTAAGTCATGTTTTGGATTGGAAATTGTTTCCTATTCATCAATTTAAATTAAATTATTAAAAAATGAAAAAATATATTTTTGCTGCAATGGCTTCTGCTGTATTGTATTCCTGCGGAGCCGTAAGTACTAAGAATCAGCCTGTTTTGGCTAATACTCAATGGCAACTTTCAGATCATGTGAAAGGTAACCAACCAACCCTTAATTTTGAAAATGCGAGAGTAAGCGGTAATGGTGGCTGCAATAATTATTTCGGAGACGTGCAAGCGGATCCTGCCACAGGCAGTTTCTCTGTAACAGCCATCGGATCAACTAAAAAAATGTGTGAAAATATAGAGGGAGAAGCTACGTATTTCAGCATGCTTCCCAAGGCCAACCGTTACAGGGTTTCCGGGTCTACACTAGAGTTGTATCAGAACGATCTTTTGCTTCTGAAATTCAGTAAAATAGAATAGCTTTCAGAGAAAATTATTCTTAAGCTAACAAAAAGAAAAACGCTCCGATTCATTTTGGAGCGTCTTTTTTTTATTTTTTTGGGTTGTTTAGTAAGATCCTTTTTCCACAAAATGCGCGGCTATCTTCTCGGTAATCGCTACCACATTGGGCGTATTGGTGTATTTAGTAAATCTTCTAAGTCCGGAGAGCATCATCCTTTGCTCATCTCCCTCAGCAAAAGAAACAATTCCTTCTTTTGCGGCGGTAATGATTTTCTCCACTGCTTTATAGAGATTTAATTGAGCCATCGCAGCTTCTACAGAATCTGCAGAAAAATGCTTTTCAGCTCTTAGAATTGCGGATTCAGCCATAAAGATTTGATTCAGAATCTCGGAAGCATTCAGCAAAAGATGCTGTTGGTTTTCGATTTCTGTCATATATTTCTGAAGAGCAGCTCCGGAAACCATCAGAAATACTTTTTTCAGATTGGCTATAAGTGCTTTTTCTTCTGACATAAATTCGGAGTAGTCCGGAGTTTCAAAAGACGGAATACCCATCAGTTCTTTGGAAATAGCCATCGCAGGAGTCAGAAGGTCCAGTTGGCCTTTCATAGCACGCTTAATAAGCATTCCCACCGCTAGAAGACGGTTGATTTCATTGGTTCCTTCATAAATGCGACCGATTCGGGCATCCCTCCAGGCGGCTTCGATTGGCGTATCTTCACTGAATCCCATTCCACCATAAATCTGAATTCCTTCATCTGCAGTATGCTGTGTTAAGTCTGAAACAAAAACCTTCAGAATAGATGCTTCCACGGCATATTCTTCAACACCTTTCAGTTCTGCCTGCTGATGATTCATACCAGCGGCAACCAGTTCTGAAATTTTATCTTCTACATCTTTAGCCACACGATAGGAACCGGCTTCAGAAACAAAAATTCCGGTCGCCATTTCTGCGATTTTTTTGCGGATAGCGCCAAAAGTAGAAATGGAAACACCGAACTGTTTTCTTTCGTTTGCGTACTGTACAGAATGATTGAAAATTCTACGCTGTCCGTCCAGATTTGCCGCAGCAAGTTTGATTCGTCCGACGTTTAATGCGTTCAAGGCGATTTTGAAACCATTGTTTCTTTCTCCCAGAAGATTCTCTACCGGTACTTTCATGTCATTGAAGAAAACCTGTCGGGTAGAAGAGGAGCGGATTCCCAGCTTGTGTTCTTCTTCGCCGAAAGAAAGCCCTTCAGTTCCTGTTTTTTCTACAATGAAAGCGGTGATGTTTTTATCGTCATCAATTTTGGCAAAAACAATGAAAATCTCTGCAAAACCTGCATTTGAAATCCACATTTTCTGTCCGTTGATAATGTAATGTTGGCCGTCTTCGGAAAGTTTTGCTCGAGTTTTTCCTGAATTGGCATCTGAACCGGCATCAGGTTCAGTAAGGCAATACGCACCAAATTTAGCTCCTGTAGCCAGATCCGGAAGGTATTTTTTCTTTTGATCTTCGGTTCCGTACAGCAAAATCGGTAGTGTTCCGATTCCGGTGTGTGCACCGTAAGCTGTCGCAAGAGATCCGTTGGCACCAGAAACAATATCGCAGGCCAGCATGGTGGAAACGAAGCCCATTCCCAAACCACCGTATTCTTCAGGAACGGCTACACCCAGCAGTCCGAGTTCGCCAAGCTGGCGCATTTTTTCCTCGGTCAGTTGGTAATCTTTTTTTTCAAATCTCTCGTGGTGAGGGATTACTTCTCTGTCGATAAATTCTCTGGCCGAATCACGAAGCATTTTTTGTTCTTCGGAAAAGTCTTCTGCCGTGAAGATGTCTTTGGCTGGAGTTTCGGTAATTAAGAAATCACCTCCAATTAATGTGCTCATATATTTATTCGTTTATTTTAAGTGTTATCTTACCTTTTAAAGCAATTCAAAAATACTCGCAGCTCCCTGTCCCGTTCCTACGCACATGGTCACCATTCCGTATTTGTTGCCGCGTTTTTTCATTTCATCCAGAAGTTGAACGGTCAGTTTGGTTCCGGTGCAGCCTAATGGGTGTCCCAGTGCAATCGCTCCTCCGTTCACGTTAAGAATTTCTTTATTCAGATCCAGTTCTTTTTGGATAGCAACTGATTGTGACGCAAATGCTTCATTCATTTCAATAAGTTCGATATCTTTCAGTTGCATTCCCGCCTGTTTCAATGCTTTCGGAATGGCATACACTGGGCCCATTCCCATGATGCGGGGTTCCAATCCTGCAGCAGCGTAAGAAACGAGTCGCGCTTCAGGTTCTAGACCTAATTCTTTTACCATTTCTTCGCTCATCACGATAACGAAAGCGGCACCATCAGACATTTGTGAAGAATTTCCTGCTGTAACCGAACCTCCATTGGCAAAAACTGGGCGAAGTTTGGCCAAACCTTCTAAACTGGTATCTTTTCTTGGACCTTCATCCACAGAAAAATCGAATTTCTTCGTCTGCATTTTCTGGTTTTCATCCAGGAAATTATATTCTACTGGAATCGATACAATTTGATTTTTAAACCTTCCTTCTTCATTGGCTTTCAGGGCCTTCATGTGAGAATCAAATGCAAACTGATCCTGCTCTTCTCTGGAAATTTTATACTGATTGGCCACCGCTTCAGCAGTGTAACCCATTCCCCAATAATAATCGGGATTGGACTTTGCAATTTCCGTTTCGGGAACGGGTTTGTAACCACCCATCGGGATATAACTCATGGATTCGGTACCGCCTGCAATAATACAGTCGGCCATTCCCGCCTGAATTTTTGCGGATGCAATGGCAATCGCTTCAGAACCTGAAGCACAATAACGATTCACCGTAACGCCCGGAACTTTTTCGGTATGAAGTCCCATTAATGAGATCAATCGGGCAACATTTAGTCCCTGTTCTGCTTCAGGCATTGCGTTTCCAACGATCAAATCGTCAATTCTGTTTTTATCGAGCTGTGGAACATCTGTGATTAGTTTTTCAATAACAGTTGCCGCCATTACATCGGGACGTGTAAAACGGAGTGAGCCTTTCGGTGCTTTTCCGACTGCTGTTCTGTATCCTTTTATGATATATGCTTGTCTCATATTTTTTCGTATTATTTAAAATTAATTTTTGGTTTCGGCCTCGTAGAGCGCGGCTGTTAATAGTCTTTGTGGGATTTTAAAGGGGAGCTCCGTAGGAGCGACCTGTTCATTTTATTCAATCCATTCAAACAAATACTCGGAATTATAATCAATATCAAATTTTTCCAGAAAATCCAGGTATTCAGTTTTGAACGATTTAGTTTTATGATGTTCTTCCTGATTTAAAATATATTTCACTACCAAATCTACACTACTCTTAGAATAGGAAAATGCCCCATAACCTTCCTGCCAGTTGAATTTGTTGTTCATCCATTTTTTATCATTGATGAATTTTGAAGATCCAGCTTTTATATCTCTGACTAAATCTGAAATTAAGATAGTAGGTTTCACACTTACCAGCATATGTATATGATCAGGCATAGCAAATACAGCAAATAATTTTTGACCTCTATGTTGAACAATTCCTGTAATAAATTTATGTAATTCTTCTCTGTTTTCTACCGGAATAAGGTTTTGCCTTCCTTTCACTGCGAAAACAATTTGGATAAAAATCTGTGTATAGGTGTTGGCCATAAAATTAACAGGTCGCCACTACGTGGCTCATAAAAGGAGTTTTTATTACATTGCTATTAACAGGTCGCTCCTCCGGAGCTTTTCTAATTTCTCAATGGTTTTCCTTTTTGCAACATGTATTGAATTCTCTCCAAAGTTTTTCTCTCGCCCGTAAGGGAAAGGAACGTTTCTCTTTCTAAGTTCAATAAATATTGTTCAGATACTAATGTGGGTTCGGATAGATTTCCGCCCACCATAACATAACCGAGTTTGTCGGCAATTTTTTTGTCATGTTCAGAAATGTAATTTCCGGCAAGCATTTGATCGGTTCCTACATAGAACATTCCTAAAGCATCTTTGCCAAGCACAGTAACTTTCTGTTCAATAGGTTGGGTGTATCCTTGCTCCGCGAGCAGTTTTGCGACTTTCTTAGCTTCCGCAATCTGACGGTTCTTATCGACCACCACCATATCTTTGTACTGTTCTAAAATTCCCATATCGTAAGCTTCATAGGCAGAAGTGGCTACTTTACCCATGGCGATATTCATGAAAGCATCCCGCAGACGGTTGGTTTTCACGTCGTCTTTTTCAAATTCTCTAGAAGTTCTTAAGGTCATTTCCTTTGTTCCGCCACCGCCGGGAATTACGCCAACACCGGTTTCTACCAATCCGATATAAGTTTCTGCAGCAGCTACAACACGGTCGGCATGCATCGTCATTTCACAACCGCCGCCCAGGGTCATGCCAAAAGGCGCAACGACAACAGGAATGGAAGAGTAGCGAACCCGCATCATGGATTTCTGGAAATAGCCAATCGCCATGTTAAGGTCATCCCAATCCTGGTCAATCGCCATCATTAGAATCATTGCTAAATTCGCTCCCACAGAAAAATTACTTCCTTGGTTTCCAACAACCAGCCCGTCGTATTCCTTTTCTGCAAGATCGATGGCTCGGTTTAAACCATCCAAAACACCTCCGCCCATAGAGTTCATTTTGGAACGGATTTCAAAGTTGATAATTCCGTCGCCCAGATATTGAATAGCCGATTCCGAATTGTTCCAAAGGGTTTTATCTTTTCGGATATTGTCGAGAATAATGAAAGCATCCTGTCCGGGAATATCTGAGTACTCACTCTTGGTTTGATCAAAGAAAATTCTGTGTCCTTTATCGTTCACTTTGTAGAAAGATTCCACATTTCTCACCCAATCTGAAACCTCGTATCCTGCATCTTTTGCGAGCTCAATTCCTTTTTGAATACCGATGGCATCCCAGATTTCGAAGGGGCCGTTTTCCCAGCCAAAACCTGCCCGCATAGCGTCATCTATTTTGTATACTTCGTCGGAAATTTCCGGAACTTTATGCGATACGTAGGCGAAAAGTGCTCCCAATGACTTTCTGTACAATTCTCCCGCCTTATCTTTTCCGCCAATTAACACCTTAAACCTGTCGATAGGTTTATCGATATTTTTTGTCAGTTCAAGAGTTGGAAAACTGGATTTACCCTGAAGTTCATACTCCATGGTATCCAGGTTAAGGCCATGAATTTCAGATTTTCCTTCAGCGTTTTTTATTTTTTTATAAAAGCCTTGTTCTGTTTTTGAACCAAGCCATTTGTTGTCCACCATTTTTTGGATGTAGTCCGGCAATTCGAAAACATTATTAAAATTATTGGCTTCCACACCGCTTCCGTGAACGCCTTTTGCCACCATCACCAAAGTATCCAAGCCCACAACATCTGCAGTTCTGAAAGTGGCAGATTTCGGACGGCCAATAACGGGACCGGTTAATTTATCAATATCTGTCACACTCAGGCCTAATTCTTTTACTTCGTGAAGCAGATTCATCATCGAAAAAACACCGATTCTATTGGCGATAAATGCAGGAGTATCTTTTGCAAGAACCGTGGTTTTTCCTAAGAATTTAGCACCGTAATCCATATAAAACTGTGCGATTTCAGGGTCTGTATCTTTTGTTGGAATCACTTCCAGAAGAGGTAAATATCTTACCGGATTAAAGAAATGAGTTCCGGCGAAATGTTTTTTGAAATCTTCGCTTCGCCCTTCTACCAGCATATTAATCGGAATACCGGAAGTATTGGAGGTAACCAGGGTTCCCGGAGTTCTGAATTGTTCAATTTTCTCATACACCTGTTTTTTGATGTCGAGTCTTTCAACAACGACTTCAATAATCCAGTCAGTATTTTTGATTTTTGGTAAGTCATCATCAAAATTCCCTATGCTGATTCTGTCGGCAAATTTCGGAGTGTAAAGCAAAGCCGGGCTCGCTTTTTTCAGTTTTGCAAAGTTTTCGGAAGCAATTCTGTTTCGTACGGCTTTGTCGTCTTTGGTAAGATTTTTTTTCTGCTCCGCTTCGGTGAGTTCAAAAGGAACAATATCTAGCAAAAGCACTTCTACACCAATATTGGCAAAATGCGCTGCGATACCTGAACCCATGATCCCGGAACCGAGAACGGTAACGTGTTTGATCCGTCTTTTCATATTACTTATTTTTTCTTGTTGAGTTCATTAGCGGTTTTTAGGATGATATCCATTACTTCCTTGAAAATTTCGAGTTTTTCAGGAGATACTTTATCGATCACGGCTTTATTAAAATTCACCACGACATCCTTTGAAATATTCCTGTGTTTCAATCCTTTTTCAGTCAGCTTTATGATCACTTCACGCTTGTCTGAAGTTGTTTTTTCTTTATAGATATACCCATTATCCTCAAGAATTTTAATAATCCTAGTGAGGGAAGTTGGTTCGATGGCCATCTTCGGACCAAGATTGGTACTTCGGGTACCTTCTTTGGGGTCAATTTTTAATAAAGTTAAGGCCTGAACTGCTGTGCTGTCGTATTCAGAAGCCATTTCAGAATACATCTTTGAAACTGATATCCAGGTTGATTTTAAGAGTAAATCAATGTTATCCACCTTTTCTGTATTATTCTTTTCCATTATCTAAATTAGTTTGCATAATCATCAAAGATAGAAATTATTATGCATGCATAGTATGTTTATTTTGTTAAATTTTTGTTAATTGTTGTACATCAGCATGATTAACGGTATGAATAGCATACTGCCAGGGTATATAAAGAGAACAGATTTAGATAGACTTTAAGACCTTTTCCGAAGGAAGTGAATGATTTCTTCAAATGAACGGCACTGGTGTACAAACTCAGAAGTGGAAATTTCCCAGAAAGGGTTTTTGTAGGAAAACTGGAAACTGGAAAGGTCTTTTTTAAAATTTTTCTGAAGTGCGGAATAAAGAAACTCTTTTTCCAAAAGAGGTGCTGAAATAACGGGCGGAATGAAATATTGATCCATATTGAACAAAAAAGGAGCTGCCAAATCCTGATGGGAAATCAATATATCTTCTGCAACTCCGGCGTGAAGGGTTTGATCTTTTATAAACCATATTTTGTCTGCAAATTCCTTTGCCAATCGCCAGTCATGAGAAGAAAACAGGACAAGTTTGTTATATTTCTCTGCAAAATCTCTCAGCAGTTTCAGGATGATAATTTTATTTTCTTCGTCCAAATGCGTGGTAGGTTCGTCCAGAATCATCACAGGTGCATTCTGAGCAAAAGCTCTTCCTATAAATGCTTTTTGAAGGTTTCCATCGGATAGTTTCTGTAAATTCCAGTCTTTATAAGGCCCCAGATTCAGATTTTGAATGATATGCTGAACATCTTCTTTATCCTTTTTTTCAAGTTCAAAATAATAGGGATAATGCACATACTTTCCCAAAGATATCAAATCCTCCGTGGTATAATGTGCCGGAACCTGAGGTTTGGAAAATACCATCGCAATATATTTCGCAATTTCTTTGGTTGAAAATGTTTTTATATCTTTTTTATCGATACGGATATTCCCTGAAAGTGCAGGAATCTGATGGAGAACCGTTCGGAATAAAGTTGTTTTTCCCACGCCGTTGTTCCCGATTATAAGGCAAACTTCCCCTAAAGACAAGGCAGCATCCGCATTCTTTATTAATGCAGATTGGTATCCAATAGTTATATTTTCTAATTCCAGAAACATGTCAGCGGCGGGATTTTATTAACATCAAAAGAATCACAGGAATACCGAAAAGAGAAGTAATTACGTTCAGCGGAAGCTGAATAAGTTCCGAAATGACAGAGAATAATTCCATAATGAAAATTCCTAAAAGCATATTCAGAATCCACTGATGCCACAGTTGTGCCGGATTCCAGATCATACGGCAGAAATGCGGAACTACAATCCCGATGAATAAAACTGGCCCTAAAAATGCCGTTATAGAAGCAGAAAGCAGGGAAGAAGAAATGATAATCAGATATTTAAGCTGTGCTAAATTAACCCCGAAACTCTGTGCGTATTGGATTCCCAGCGTATTTCCGATTAAAGGTTTGATCGTTCTGAAACTCACCATCAACCCGATGAATACAATAATAGACAGAATTATTAATTGATAATTGCTCACCTGTTGATTGGCACCGTAACTCCAGAGAATATAATTTTTCAGACTTTGATTGTCCGCATACAACTGCAAAAGTGCAACCACTGCACCTGCAAGTGCAGAAACCAGAAACCCGAAAATAATGAGAAAAGATTTATCCTGAAACGTATTGGAAAAAGAAATCAGAACCAGCATCATCAGGACACTTCCTGTCACCGCTGCAATACTGATGAATCCGTTCTGCAGAAATTCAGGTAGAGCAAAATCATGAAAGAAAAAAATGTAAAAAGCCACACTCAGGCTCGCAACAGAGGTGATTCCGAGCACCGATGGTCCTGCTAATGGATTTTGAAAATATTCCTGAAGCAGAAATCCGGAAGTGGGAATGGAAATTCCTGCCAAAGCCATTACCAGAATCCTATTCATCCGGATTTGGGCAATCTGAGAATGGGCGCTGTCCGAAAAAAAATCTGTCAGGGAAAGACTGATGAACCCAACATTCAGGTTCACCATAATAGTAATAACAGCTAAAATAACAATGGCTGCA
>JAEYOX010000007.1 GCA_023411265.1 Bacteroidota bacterium
CAGGACAACTATAACTATGATGTCGAGCATGCAACTGATTTTTGACCTGATTAATTTTATCTTTTATTTCACGGTATTCCCTACTCAAAAACTTTAGATTCCGCATGATTTTCGTAGGCATATTCCATTGGTTTTATTGACCGCTTAAAACATCGGTAAGTTGTTTAGCGGTTGGTTTGTTTTGGTGCCTGATGCTCCTGAATTTCCTTTGTCTACATCATTACTTCATGAACTACAGCATTATACAACCCCCACTACATTTAGCTGAATTTATCCGCCAGTTATGGTTTTTGGAATACAGTGCGACTACAGACATCCCATTTGTTCATGATGCCTTTGCGCATCATTGCTGTGAAATTGTTTTCTGTTACAAAGGTGAATTTAGTATTCAAGTTGCCGGTGACAGGAAGAATAAATTAATATCCGGATTTTATGGTCAAACCAAGGAGATAAGCAAAATAACATCCGCAACAAGCTTTGGAGTCTTAGGACTTTATTTGTATCCTTATGCTTTACCACAATTGTTTGGAATTCCGGCAAATGAGCTGACTAACCACTCTATAGATTTAAAAACGCTCTGTGGCCAAGAAGGCGAGATTCTGGAAGAAAGAATAATGCTGGCATCAGGAAATAAACAAAGGGCGCAAATACTATTCAATTTTTTCGAAGCACGGCTGCGCAATATCAGGACGGAATTATCCGTTCTTTGCTCTTCGCTCAAAGCCATTTCCAATCACTATACCCCTATGTCGGTGGAAACATTGGCCTCTAATAATTTTCTCTCTGTTCGCCAATTTGAACGTAGGCTAAAGGAACTGTCCGGCTTTAGTCCTAAGCAATTTCTGCGTTTGACAAGATTCAACTCTCTTCTTAACAGACCGTGGCAAGACCAAGTCTTTGCGGAAATTGCTTTGGATTTCGGGTATTATGATGAATCTCACTTCAGCCATGATTTTAAAAAGTTTTCCGGTATTAACCCTAAAGATTTTTTTAATCCCTATACCATAAAAGCCAGTGACAGAGGAACGGCTAAACTTTCTCAAAGCGACGAAAAATCATCATTTCAATAAAGGCACCCAGATTATAAAATGTCGTTTTTATACAATTTTAATTGCGCTCAGCATTCTAATTTTGTTTCAAAATAATATTTATGAAAAACTATATTTTGTTTGCTCTGGTGACAAGCTGGTCATTTTTCGCAAATATTGAATTGGTATCACAAGTCTCAGGTACCCCACCTTCAAATCTTATTAATGAAGGAGGCTATGTGCAGGGTATTACTTTGGCGCGAGGGATAGGGTTGGTGGAATTGGCAGCAGGAGTATCCAGTCTTATCCTTGCTTTATTGTCTACAAAGAACAGGTCTAAGAAAAGGGCAAAAATAGCACTTACACTAGGTGGGGCTACCATTCTTCTTAGTGTTATTCATTTTGCTATCACATCTGGGGCTATCTTCGGCTCAGGGAGCGGAAAAGCCGGTGCCATTATCGCAATGATATTTGGTTTAGTGGGTGTTATTATGGGGTATCGTACACTTCGTTCGACGCATTAAGTAGAAACAAAGTCAGTTATTATGGTATATGTATTTAAAACCACAGTGAAAATTAAAAAGGAAGTAGAGCGATTGGAGCCGCAATTAAACGAGGTTTTGGAGCAAAATCAATGGAACTTTGATTTAGAGGACTGTGATAAAATTCTTCGTGTTGAAAGCCTGACCAACGTATGTGATGAGGTGGTAGAAATACTGCAGGAACATGGTTTTGAATGTGAAGAATTGGTGGACTAATTTTACATAGCCATCTTTTATCAACCGGATAAAAAAACCTGTGTCCAACATGGTAAATTGAAATTATTATAATTAAGGGCCAGGAGATCGGCCATTATTGTAAGCAAGATTTATTGCGGAGGTGATTAAGTTGTCTCCCAATATTTCAACATTTACAGAAAATCCTTAAAAAATAAACTGCGCGGTACAGTTACCCCCGAAAACAGGCTAGTAGGTTTGCCATCATACCCAGCCTTCTCTTATGGCCTTCACCAGAAGTTCCTGTACGTTATGGCAACCTGATTTATGCAAAATATTCTTTCTGTGATTGCGAATGGTATGTATGCTCCTGTTGAGCTGTTCTGCGATGGCTTCGCTACTCATTCCCTGCACCATATAATGAAGAATTTCAGTTTCACGCATTGAAAATAAGTTGGAGGAAAGCATGAACTCTTCATTCAGATGCACATTGTAGTATGATGGAGCACCCTGCATGCCGATAAAGGAAAGTTTTGGTATTCCGTTAATATTCAGGTGAGTTAAATCTGTAAAAATCCCCAATGTACGTACACCACCTTCGGGGAAATAATAGATGGGTACAATTTGTTGCTGCACTCTTTTATAATCGCCTTCTCTGGTTTTTAAACGATAATCGTAGGCAAATTTGTATTTGAAGAACAGATCGGGAGATAAGCCGGAAAAAAACCTTACGGCATTTTGCTCGTAATGGTAATAATAGGGCAAATCTTCGGTATGGAGATTCTCTAAAACCAAAGACAGCCTGAAATCTTCCGGTGGGTAGCCCAGCATTTTTTCCACATTGGGACTTACATACTCCATTTCTGTAGTACGCGTATTGAAGATGACATAAAAGTACTCCCCGAAATGGAAGACATCCATATAACGGTTAATAAGTTCTTTCTGCGAAAGATCGATCTGCCCGGTTACTGCCTTTGGAATGTTCACCCAAATATCCCGGAGTTTATTGACTTTATCCATTACCTGCCGTTTTTATTTGAAGAAATAGCTAGAGGTAGTTATTTTTTTGTGAATATATAAAATTTATATTTGGTAAAAACAAGTTAGGAAGAAATAATATGAAAAATCATTTACTTTCTTTTACAACGCTACTCCTCTCTACGGCTGCATTTTCACAAAACCATCTAATTGCCTTTACAAAAACCAAAGGTAACGGTGGTTGTAACGATATGAACTATCAAAAGATACTATTGAAGGACAAAGACGATTATTACAAACAATCTACAGCATTGAGCAAACAGGCAGCGGCATCTAACCAATCGTACAAAGATTATTATGTTTCGGCACAGGATTTTGCCATAGTGGTGGAGTACACCGGACAGCATTATGATGGCAGTTGTACATTCAGAAAATATGAATTTGCACGAGGAAAAAAATCTCTTGAAGAAGCGAGAGCATTTATTCAAAAACAATCAACCAATTTCAAAGGTTTGTATGCCAGCGCACCTCAAGAAGTCTCCGTTTTTGGCACTATTTCAGGAACTACTGAAGTTTCTAAAAGCGAAAAACAGTTGGGAGATCTCCACGCCAAATTTTATACAGCGGATAAAAACACAAAAAAACAAATTGTTGCCCAACTAAAAAACAATAATACCACCAAAAATAGAAACTTTAGACAGTAACCAAAAAGTCATCAGCCAAAAAACCGAAATTATAAAGAAAGGAAGTTCGCTAACCCAAAACTATGGCGAAGCCGCCTATTACCACGTTTTTGTTTCTGACAGTTACGAAGAAGCCATAACCGAAAGCCCCGGTTTTATAGAAACTGTTAAACATTGGATAAAAGAATGGCTTTTAAAAAAGGAAGATGTAAACGAAACACACTCTGCCGTAGGTGTAAGAGGATAGTCTTTTTTTTAGAAAACACGTAATAGAGAATAAATAACAGATAACAACGTATCAACAATTAAATTTTAATAATTATGAAAAAAGTAAACATCATTCAGAAATTAGGACTTGCCTTAATGCTATTTATGGCAACCACAGTATTTAACTATGCAGTTGCACAAAAATATGGAGGCAGTGCTTATGTACATGTAAAAAATAACATAGGAGAAAAGATGGTCATAAATGCCGTAATTTTTTGCGAATATTCAAACGAATCTGAAGCAAAAAGTAGATTGCGTGCAGACTTGCACCGATATATGGCAGGAAATCAAAAAATAGATGGAGCGATTATATACGATATAAATTGGTGTAATGATGACGATAAAAAAAAATATGGTGGTTCTGCAACGGCAACAGCTCTTTCAACCTCCGGTGATACCAGAACAATAAATGTAAATATTGATTGTAAATATTCGACTAAAGCCTTTGCAAAAAAACAACTTGAACAAGAGTTTTTTCGAAGTACAAGAGGAAATGAACATATTGTATCACCATATATATTCGACTTAGATTCTTGTGAATTATGGCAGGCATGCAAAACGCACAGGCACAGACCAAAGAAGAAACCATCGCCTGGATTAAAGAAAAATTGGAGAGTTCTACAAAAATACGGTATTGCCCTGTGGGAAAAATTAAAGTTAGCTCCATTACAGAATGCTCAATTACAGTCACATATCAATGTGAAAGATATGATGGGCTTAAAGATGAGTCAGAAACTTTTCCAATAAAGAATGTTAAGATTGGTAGTGGTGGAATGTTGAGCTATCCGGGGGAAATGGTAATTGATAATTATGGGCATAGATCCCAATTAACATCAGTAAACATTATTGAGACTGAATTAAACTTAAAGGCCCGCTTTCAAAATGCAATGAACCACTTGGCCACTTTTTGTGAAGAGAAAAAACAAACATTTTAACTATTAAAAATTTAGAAATTATGAAATCACGACTATTAATTGTCATGATGCTGGCTGGCTGTTGTTATGGATGGGGGCAGGATAACAAAAAATTTGGAGTTGTACAAAATGTAAGCGACCCATTAGATATTCAACCAAAAGATTCAGTAGTGATTTCTGAAAATCAAAAAGTGATAGATAGTCTAAAAAGAATTATAAACCAGCAGAGTGACGCTGTTGAAATTGGGGAGGTTCATAGTAGTAATTATGCAATTATTTTTAAAAAATATTTTCCAGTTGATGAGATAACTGATTTTGAATTAGTACGAGAGAGAATAAATGACTCAATTAAAAAGAAGAAGCTTTATCAAAAGGTAGAACTAATTGCAAATAAAGATCTTATTGCGAAAAAAAAATATTGGAAAAATAATGACAGCATAATCTTTGCCAAAAAAGGGGAAAAATACACTCTAAAAATAGGGTATATTGATAGTATTTCTATCGCAATTAACGAAGGTGTTATAGAACATATTCGCGTTCATACTAAAGAAGGAGATATTTTCACCAACGGTAGTTCACCAATACCATTATTGACCATCGAGAAAAGATTTGAAGATAAACTAATAAATCCAAGAGACGGTAGTTTTATTTTTTTAAAAGACGCTGTTTATTTTGAAGCGAATAGAAGATTTAATTACTTTCCTGAAAACAGTGAGCTAAAGTTAAAAAATACCTTAAAGGAGGATGGTACAATAGTTACGAGTTCGAAAAAATTAGTGACAGAAAATGGAATTAATTCTTTGGTCAATTTGCAGGTGTATTCTGATTTGTTAGGTGTATTTGGAAATGAAGCCAACGGAATTATCCAATTCGAAGCCAACTCGAAATTTTATTTACATCGTGGAAATTACAATAATACATATATCTATAAGCCAGGCGATGCAATAGAACCCTTTTTTCATTTCAGCAGAATTGACAGTAAATTTGATACAATTGCGGTTTCAGCAGGACAACAAGTAAACCGAATGGAATTATTCAGACGCTATACCTACGCAGTCGGACTTGATATAAATCTTTTTCGTGCAGATTTCCGACCTCATAATTCTTTTGAGATAAAAGCAGGATATATGTACAGTTCAAGTAATCTTAATGTAGAAGGTAATAAAATTACAGCAAGTTTACATACTCCTTATGGAGAACTTGTGCTAAAAAGTAAAAAACTCAATAATTTCGCATTGGATTTAAGAGGGAGGTTTCTTTTTCAGAAACTAAATAAAAATGAAATAATTGAAAATGATGAATGGAATCAGCTCATATCATTTAGAGCGGGAATTTCGTACTTTCCGAATAAAATGAAATCAGATAAAATCTTCCTACGGTTTGTCAATTATTTGAATTTATCCGACAGAAAAGAAGATTTTTCATTACTACAACTTGGCTTTAGTAAAGCTATCTCTTTCTAAATATAAAATCACAAAAAACATGAAAACAACAACAATCATTACTTTGCTATTGCTAGTATTAAACAGCACTGCTTTTACACAAGATCTACCGGACAAAAAAACAACTCAAAATTATATTAAAAAGATTTTTGATGATACCTATGATTTTGATGAAGTATGCCAAAACGGTACAATCTTTAAGATAACTTCAGCACCCATGCCGAATTATTATAATTGGGTTTCCTATGAGTTAATATTTTATAGTAATGGAACTTCAAAATTATCTTTTGTGCGAAAATCTAGTGGTGTTCCCTGTTCTTATGGCTATCGTTATACCGATATTAATTGGGCAAAATTGCAAAGTATTCAAGACTATGAAGGTTTTCCTAATAATCCAGTTAGGGATAATTCTTCAGTTAAATTTTTAAGATTAAACTTTTTGCCAAACAGTGTTTTAAGGACCGGTTATGTTGGTCACGCTGGCCAAAATTGTCATTCTGAGGAAGGGTTTTCGAATAGTATTAATTCTGAGCCGGAACCTGTAAGTTATATTTTGTTTCCTTATAAAAATGAAGAAGGTCTTGTAAAAAAATTAGTTAGAGCATTATACCATTTAGGCAAATTAGAAAAAGAAGAACAAACCAGCAATGACCCTTTTGCAGAATAAAAAATTAATAAAAAAATCATGAAATCAATCATCACATTATGCCTTACCCTATTTTTTATAGCAGGCATGCAAAGTACACAAGCACAGACTAAGGAAGAAACCATACAGTGGCTGAATGACTATGGAAAGACAATTGATATAAGTGGGTATATAGAAGAAGATATCACTGCTATAGCTTATGTTAATTTTACTGGTTATGACGGAGAATACTTGAATTTTTATATCAAAGAATATCATGGTAAATTTGGCAATATGGAAAAAGAATATACAATTTTGCCAAAAGATATTCTATTTACTGAAGTTTCAACATTAGGAGAAAATCCGTTTGTTCTTAAAGGGAAACCAAGCTCTTTTTTCTTTTCAGGTCGAGCTATCGGCGAACGCATTTCTTTCTTAGGAGGTGCTAAAACAGATAATAGTAAACAATCTTCCATGTTTATTTATTTTTCAGAAAAAAATTCTAAAGACGCTCAAAGACTCATCAAAGCCATCATGCATCTCGCAAAACTTAGTGGAGCAGATCCACTGCCTAAAGTAACGGAAAATACATTTTAACTATTAAAACTTAGAAATCATGAAATCAATCATCACATTATGCCTTACCCTATTTTTTATGGCAGGCATGCAAAACGCACAGGCACAGACCAAAGAAGAAACCATCGCCTGGATTAAAGAAAAATTGGAAAAATACGGAGGTTATACAAGTGGCTCAAGTGTTTACACCAATGTGAACGTAAGCCCCTGTCTTATTAGCTATGTTGAAAAAATAAATGATAAGATTTATCCCGCACATTTTAATCCCAGCAAAGCTCAATGGACTAATGATGTTGATTTTGCTGTAATTGCTGATCCAAAAGTGATCACAAAAACTAGTGTTGGTGGTACAACCTATCAAGCATTAATATTGCATATTAGAGAAGGAGAATCCAAATTACGCGATCGTATGGTAAAGGCGCTTAATCACCTGGCCACTTTTTGTGAAGAAACCAAAAATGAAGCGTTTTAACAATACACACAACATCAACCGGAGTCTAAAACTGCGGTCATAATAACATCCCTATGAAAACCTTTCTTAGATTAACGATTATTTTTTTTCTTCTTCATAACTTTTCGCTTCATGCGCAAAAGTATCAGGATCCAGAAACGTTAGCCCTTGAAGAATGGGCTTCTCTTACACAATTATTGCAAAAAGAGGCAGCATATTTTCAGGGAAAATCCGGGAGAGTTCGTTTACATACGTCAGATTATACCGATTTTAAAATTCAAAAACTCACCATTTCCGAAGAGAAAATCATGCTCGATATGCATTTTACCAATCGATTTTTTGGTGAAACTTTTAAACAGGAAAAACGACACAATACATTTAATTTTAATGAGTTTGATTTTCGCATAAAATCAGTTTCTTTGTCCTACGGCAATCAATGGTATTTTGATGATTTTCCTGAAACAGTTTGGCTGAAATTCGAATGTTTTAAAAAATTGATTGAGCACGAAACCACCATTCAAGAGCAAGAATCAGAATCAGATGTGTGGATTGCAAAGCCCAACCAGAAAACAAAAACTTCTAGTTTTGTCTTTCCCATTCGGTCCAAAAACAGAGAAAGAATTTTCAAAGCCATTGATAAGTTTCAATCAACTATATTAAAATATGAGCTTCAAGACCAAACCAATCATTAAAGTATGAAAATCAATCAGCCCTTTAACCAACTTTCCAGAGAGCAGTATTTGTTTTATATAGAAAATCACCAACAATATGCAGATTTCAATACCTTAGGTTTGTACCGTTCTTTGCTCGAAAATGAATGTTTAACGCTGAAAGATCAATTGGGAATCCGGGATTTTGCGCATCAATATTTCCAAAAAACCTTTGATTTTTTACAACTCAAAGATCCCAAAACCTATTTTGAAGTTTTTTATCTAGGTGAAGAAATGACTGAAGGCGATATTCAAAACGCCTGGCGCATCATCCGTGAAAATCAACAGAAAATCCTGAACGACAAAAAAATAAAACACCGCAATTTCGGAACCTATTCCAAACACAATTGCGGCTTGCCCTATTGTCATTTTAACGGATTAATGATTAAGCAAAATGCTTTCAATTCGCGCGATTTCATGTGTTTTAAAACCGATGAAAACAAAGACGAAAAAGTAAACAAATCCAAACGCCAGCAAAAAGAAAAACGTAAGTTTAAACACAACATTAACCGTTTCGAAGATTAAGCGAAGTTACCATGAAAGCACTTTTATAACATTTGCGGTGCTTTTAAGTTGGAAATTCATAGGGCATTCGTTGGCCTACTACAGGGCGTAGAGATACCGATGATTTAAGTGTTGCCAAACATGCCATGGATACTTCGGGGATTCGTTTTGCTCGGGAATTAGCCATTGCTTACAAAGTAGATTTTAATTTTGTGGATGAAAAAGATGGTTTAACCGTTTTGGATTTTGTACAAAAAAGAATTTATCAAGCCAATCGCCAAGTACCTAAGCCTGAACCATTACTTATAGAATATCAGGCAGTATACGACGCCATTGTAAAAGCAGGCGGTAAACATTCTGAAAATTGGCTGAAAAAAGCCGATAGTTATAAATAACAATAAATAATTTTAATTATGAAATGGTTACTAAATATGCTTGTAATTTGCTGGAGTTTATCAGCAACTGCACAACAGTTGGCGGTGTTGGAAACATCAGGCAAAACTAAAACTGTTTTCAGTTGTGAAAACGGAACTTTGTATTTGACCAAAACCGATGAAAATAATAAAGTCATCTGGAAAGAAGAGTACGGAAAATGCGATTACACGGTAAAAGAAGCACTGTTTTGGAAAGGTATAGGGGATGATTACATTGTCTACACCCTGAAAGATGGCGTTACAGACCGAATGGTAGAATTTGATAAAAACACAGGAAAGCCAAAAACAGAATATCTTTTGCCTGAAGCTAAACAACCAACAGTAGATCAAATTGCAAATTTAAGTTTCACAGTAAGACATTATGAAAAAGATGACTCCGAAAATTCTATCGGTTATACTTATCACAAAGCCTTATGGGAAATGGCGGGAGCAATACCTAAAGTAGATCCCACAGCAGTGGGGAGAGCCAAAGTGCGAAAGATGTGAATCAATATAAAGAAATTATCAGACCCGGTGTTACAGGAACAGCGAGGTCAGAAGACTTGAACATAGCAAAGTACGCCATTGATTCGACCAATCATCGTTTTGCTTCGGAGCTGGTTATTGCTTACAAATGTGATTTTAATTTTGTAGATAAAAAAGATGGAAGAACACTTTTAGATTTTGTTCAAGAAAGAATTGAAGACCAAAAAAGACTTACTCCACCTGCTGAACTTTTAATCCGAGATTATGAAAACCTGTACAAAGCCATTGTAAGAAATGGTGGCAAACACGCTAAAGATTTAACACCGGAAGAGCTGAAACAATGAGAGTTTTCCATGTTCCAAATTTTTGGATAAACTGGTTTATAAGTTTAAAAGTCCGTTGGAGCTGAAAGACAAGCAAAACTTTGTTTAAACGTATAAAGCAATAAATAAAAGTTTCAGTTATACCATCACAAAAACGGTTTGAAATGCACAGCACCAACCGTTTTTTCCGGGGGAATATAAAGAGCAGGTACGAAAAGATACTTATCAGTTTAGTCCGTTAGAATTCCGGATAAAATTAGTAGGGTTTTCGTACGGCGATCCATATTATTTTGATAATTTCCCGGAATGGCTATTTTTGAAAATTGAATTGTTCAAAAAAGACATCAATCAGAAAATAGAATTAAAGAGCTAAATCCTGAAACCAAAATATGGAATGTTTTGCCAGTGGAAGAGACAAAAACAGATGAGTTCAGCTCCCCATTCGCACCAAAAACCGTGAAAAAATTATGAAAGCCATCCACCGTTTTCAATCAACCTTGTTGAAAAAAGATTTAGAAGATGAAATCAATCATTAACGCATGAAAATTGGCAAACCTTTTTATCAGTTAACTAAAGAAGAATACTTGTATTACATCGAAAATCACCAACAATATGCAGATTTCAATACCTTAGGTTTGTACCGTTCTTTGCTCGAAAATGAATGTTTAACGCTGAAAGATCAATTGGAAATCCGGGATTTTGCGCATCAATATTTCCAAAAAACCTTTGATTTTCTTCAACTCAAAGATCCGAAAACCTATTTTGAAGTGTTCTATTTAGGAGAAGAAATGACTGAAGGCGATATTCAAAACGCCTGGCGCATCATCCGTGAAAATCAACAGAAAATCCTGAACGACAAAAAAATAAAACACCGCAATTTCGGAACCTATTCCAAACACGATTGCGGCTTGCCCTATTTTCATTTTAACGGATTAATGATTAAGCAAAATGCTTTCAATTCGCGAGATTTCATGTGTTTTAAAACCGATGAAAACAAAGACGAAAAAGTCAACAAATCCAAAAGACAATTAAAAGAAAAACGCAATTTTAAACACAACATCAACCGTTTCGAAGATTAAGTGAAGTCCATAGGACTTACCCATTTTACGGAATGAAACCATACTACACTCTTTTTCTTATCCTATCCCTAATAGTCTCTTCGCTTCTGCTCTTCGCCGTTTCCCTGAAATTAGCTACATTTGAGTCACAGCAAATACAGCATGAACTGGCACACCAAAGAGGTTAACGAACTTACACAACATCTTGATACCCATCCTGAAAAAGGTTTATCTAAAGAAGAGGCCACCGCACGCCTCCAACAATACGGTTTCAATCAGTTGGAACAAAAAGCCGGAAAATCTTGGCTGCGGCTGTTTGCAGAACAACTGAATAATGCGCTTATCTATGTTCTTTTTGCCGCTGTTATCGTCACATTATTACTTCAGGAATATGTGGATGCGGTGATTATCCTAATAGTGATTATCCTGAATGCTGTTCTGGGAGTATATCAGGAAATAAAAGCCGGGAAAGCGCTGGAGTCTCTGCAAAAACTCACCTTTCCGAAAAGTATTGTAAAACGCAGTAATGAGATCATAGAGATTGATGCCACCGAACTGGTGCCGGGAGATGTGGTGGTGTTGCAGGCCGGACAACTGATTACCGCAGATGTACGCCTTACCGAAAGTAAGAATCTACAGATTGAAGAATCCGCCCTTACAGGAGAATCCGTTCCGGTGGAGAAGGATGCGACAGAAGTATTCACCGATCCGGAGATGCCTATCGGGGACCGCAGAAATATGGCATTCATGAATACTACCATCACCCATGGGCGCGGAGAAGGAGTGGTAGTGGCTACCGGAATGAAGACGGAAATCGGTAAAATTGCCAATCTTATAGAGGATCATCTCCAGACCAAGACGCCTCTGGAACTCAGAATGGCTCAGTTGGGCAGGTTATTGAGCTGGGCAGCATTAGGAATCTGCGTGTTTATTATTGTCCTGTCGGTCATTCAGGGAAGAGATCTTGCCGAAATGTTTCTTACTGCCGTGTCGCTGGCAGTGGCGTCCATCCCCGAAGGGCTTGTCGCCATAGTTGCCGTAGTGCTCTCCTTGGGTGTTACCCGAATGTCGAAGAATAATGCCATTGTCAAAAAACTTCCTGCGGTAGAAACCCTGGGTTCGGTAAATATCATCTGTACCGATAAAACAGGAACGCTTACCCAAAATAAAATGACGGTAATAAGGTATGTCACGTCGGAGGGAGCTGCGGAAGTAAAGCATGGTGAAGCCAACGAAGCTACAGAAACGGGCCGGCTTTTGGCGAAAGGAATGGTATTGGCCTCAGATGCAACCCTGGATGGAAACAAAAGTACCGGCGATCCTACGGAAGTGGCGTTGCTGATGCTAGCTGATGATATATTGATTGACCGAACCCTGCTTCAGAAAGAGTTTCGTCGGATCAGCGAAGTTCCTTTTGATTCAGACCGGAAAATGATGTCGGTTCTGGTGCAAAATAAAGAGCAGTATTTTGTATTTACGAAAGGAGCACTGGGCAGTCTGCTGAAAATTTCCACTCATTTTCTGTCGGATGGGCACCCGGTTCCCATGACTGACGAGCACCGGGATTTTATCAGAAATCAGGCAGATCAACTGTCGGATCACGCTCTTAGAACTTTAGCTCTGGCTTATAAAGTGGCAGATACCGAACTCAGCGCAGAGGAAATGGAAAGGGAGCTGATTTTTGTGGGGCTAACGGGGATGTTCGATCCGCCAAGGGAAGAAGCAAAACCATCGATTGAAAAAGCCAGAAAGGCTGGAATAACCACCATTATGATTACCGGCGATCATAAAAATACCGCCTTTGCCATAGGGAAGGAGCTTGGAATTGCTTCAAGCCGGGAGCAGGTCATCAGCGGTACTGAACTGGACAAAATTACTGAGCAGGACTGGCTGGAAACGTTAAAGAACTACCGCATCTTCGCAAGGGTTTCCCCCGAACATAAAGTCAAAATTGTAAATGCCTTGAAAAAAGCGGGCAATATTGTTTCCATGACGGGCGATGGCGTGAACGATGCGCCGTCTCTTCAGGCTGCAGATATTGGGATCGCTATGGGCATCACGGGTACAGATGTAGCGAAAGGTGCTGCGGATATTATTCTGACCGATGATAATTTCTCTACCATAGTAAAAGCGGTGGAAAAGGGCCGAAATATTTATTCCAACATTAAAAAATCGGTTATTTTCCTGCTGACCTGTAATCTGGGTGAAGTAGTAGCTATGATTGCATGTCTGCTACTGGGCTGGCCGGCACCGCTGTTGGCTACCCAACTCCTGTGGATTAATCTGGTCACGGATTCTTTGCCCGCCATTGCGCTGGGGATGGATCCTGATGATCCCGAGGTTATGAATGAGAAACCCCGTACTTCTGGCGAAGGCTTCTTTTCGCATGGTGCGGCCGGACAAATTCTGTCCGGAGGTTTGCTTATCGGTGCACTGACCGGCTTCGCTTATTGGTTCGGATTTTACGAATATGGATTCCGTCCCTGGGATGATGAGGTGCCGGAAACAGTACTCCAAAATGCCCGTACGATGGCCTTTATGGTATTGGTGTGTGCGCAGCTTTTCTATTCATTAGCCGTAAGAAGCCAGTCAAAATCGGTATTTCAGGTGGGGTTGTTCACCAATCAGCGCCTTGCGGGAGCGATTGTTCTTGGGATCCTGTTGCAATTCGCCGTGTTGTATGTTCCCATCATGCGGGAAGCGTTTCGTTTAAAAATACCCGACAGCAATGGTTGGTTCATGATTATTATCTTAGGAACCATTCCGCTGGCGGCCAGTGAAATTCTTAAACTGATCAAGAGAATCCGATTGAGAAAGTTGTCCGGTATACAGTAGTACCACCCCTTATTTTCCTTTGCTGTTGTTCAAAAACAGTAATGCAAGTCCGGTGAAAAGTCCGGCCAGCATCAGTTTTTTTGTATTGCGGGATGGAGCAGGCAACATGGTTTCTCCATAGATGCGGTGGGGTTCTGAAGACGGAACCATGATATTTCCGTTCGTTTCAGGGTTTCTGTCTTTGTCCATCATCATTCTGACGCCGGCAGATGCGGTGTTGATCATCGTTCTTGGAAAGATGCTGTACAGGTTTTTAAAAACCACAGCAGACCAATCTGTGAACATTGATTTTTTAGGCGATTCAGCCATCTTTACCATAGATTCAGCCAATTCGCGCGGATCGAATGAAAGGGGCGGAATCTTGGTTGAAAATCCCGAATATTTGGCAGAATGCATATTCCCTGTTGATCTTTGAATTCCCGGATACAGTGCGCAGATATGAATATTCGGATAATCGGAAACTTCTCCCTGCAGGCCTTCCACCATACCTCGGGTGCCGTATTTGGAAGCAGCATATGCGGTACCGTACGGTGCCGGCATCCATCCGCCAATGGATATATTGTTAATGAGAATTCCTTCTTTCTGTTTTTTGAAATAGGGTAGTACTGTATGGGCACCGTAGAGGTATCCTAAAAGATTGGTTTTGATAATCTGTTCCACCGCGGTAGCGGGCATATCTTCCAAACGTCCGGTAGCCATTACTCCGGCATTGTTGATCCAGATGTCAATACGCCCGTTGAACTGAAGGGCCTGCTCTGCTAAATGCTGTACCTCTTCCGCCACCGAAACATCGGTAGGGACTGCCACTGCGGGAACTTCCAGATCATGACAAAGACGAAGCGTTTCATCAAGGCCTTCCTTTCCTCTTGCAGCCAGCACCATATTGCAGCCTCTGCGTGCAAATGCTTCAGCTGCGGCACGCCCTATTCCGCTCGAGGCTCCGGTAATTACTACTGTTTTTCCTTTTAATGCTATATTTCCCATCTTGATTTCTGTTTTCAAAACATAAAATTAGAGAAATAAATGAAGTCTGTGGAATCGCTCTGTAGTACTTATAAAAAGTAGCAAAAATTGTGTAATCCGATCCGGAACCTTGTCCTATTTATTCTTTAATATTTTTCTGAAATTTTATAAGGTAATGGCGTTATAATAATCTTAAGTTTACAAAAACAAAAAGTATGTCCGATCTAAAAAATACTCCCCCTAAAGGTGTGGTGATTGCCATTTCGATTATCATTTTGCTGGTACTTTTCTATTTTGTGATGGAGGCGATGTTTCCTCAGCTATTTCAGAATCTAAGTACCGGTGATGCCATGCCTGTTCAGGAATAATTTCTTCATTAATATTGATTGAAACAGCCGTATTTGCAGAAATACGGCTGTTTTTATGTCACGATCTTTTGAGTTTTTAGAATTTAATCCAATCCGCCTTTTCGGGTAGGTTCCTTTGGTTCCGGCCATTGTGCCGGTTGTTGTGTCCGTGGATCTATCGGTAATTTTATTCTTTCTGTAGATGCCTTTTCCGTATCTTCACTGGCCATGTACGTGAGAATCGCAATGAGCGCCACATTATTTTTCACGTCATCAAAAACAATTTTATCGTAGGTGTCTCTGTTGGTATGCCAGGTGTAATTTCCATACGACCAACTGAGTGAACCGAGCATAAACGCGGGTACACCGGCGGCTACGAAAGAGGCATGATCGCTACCTCCGCTGCCGGGATAGCCGGGAAAAGTCGTTTTTATGTCTTTGGTGATTTCTCTCGGTACCGCGCTCAGCCACCTACCCAGATAGTCATATGCGTGAAGAAAACCCTGCCCGCTGATATTCTGAACTCTTCCTGTTCCGTTGTCCTGATTGAATACCGCCTGAATATGCGGCATTTTGTCCCGGTGTGCCGAAACGTAGGCACGGCTACCGTTGAGTCCCTGCTCTTCGCTGCCCCAAAGCCCGACCACAATAGTTCTTTTAGGAGAAGGATAATATTTCTTTAGAATGCGGGCTACTTCCATCATGGTAATCACTCCGGTTGCATTGTCGGTAGCACCGGTGCCCCCGTCCCAGGAATCCAGATGTGCAGAGAGAATAATGTATTCCTCAGGTTTTTGTGTGCCTTTTATTTCTGCAACAGTATTGAAGGTGGGTGCGGTTCCGTGATCCCTGGATTGGGCATTGATTCTGAGTTTGGGTACAGTTCCGTGCTGCAGCATCCGGTACAGTTGTCCGTAATCTTCCAGAGAAATATCAACCACAGGAATTTTTTTCGTTCCGGCACTGAAAATCTTATTCACTCCGAATCCTCTGCTCCAGTTGCTCCAGATGATTCCGGCAGCTCCGGCCTTCTCAAAAGGCTGGTTTAATGATCTCCACGTGTGACCGATGGTTTCCATCGAGCGGTTCCACGCTGAGGTAGCTTCTGCAGTTGCGGATTTGTACTTTTCAAAAGATTCGGGAGTGGCAAATTCTTTCCAGTTGTATTCCGGCCGGCCGCTGGGTTGGTACTGGGACACCATCACGAACTTTCCTTTCACCTTCGAGAGCCACGCGTCGAACTCTGCTTTGCTTTTGAAGAGGGGTAGGGCAATTACTTCGGCGGTAATTCCTTTTGCCGGCGTTTTGGGACTGAAAGCTAATTGAGTTCCCTCGAGAGATTTTGCATACGGAGCCATCATTTCAATGCTCGAAGTTCCTCTTTCCCATGATTTCCATTCGCCCCACTGTTCGTTAGTTGCGGTAATTCCCCATTTCTGAAAACGCTGCACGGCCCAGTCGTGAGCCTGCTGCATTTTCGGACTCCCTACAAGTCTGGGTCCAATGCCATCGATCAGTTCATAAGCAAGCTGTTCCAGTTGGGAATTCTGGAAGGTTTCATTCATAATATGGTCGATCATCGGGTCTTTCTGCTGAGCACAGAAAGGAGTGACCGAAATTGCCACTGCAAATACGGCAACTTTTGTAAAGTATCTCATTTTTTTTATTTTAAGCGATGAAGATAATAAAAAAAAGGTTTAAAACAGAAAACCCTTCTGCCTTGAGATTCAGAAGGGTTTTTGTATATGGTACGGGTCGCTTTTATGCCCGTAGATATCTGGCGTAGGCATAGCCTTCTTTGCCGTCGGAGGTTTTTACTTTCCACCAGTCATCAGAGGATTGCTCTATGAGTGTTACCGTGTCTCCCTTAGCAGCTTTTCCGATAACATCTGAGTCTGTAGACGGAAGGCTGCGAAGATTCAGGTTAGAATGCTCTGTAGCTACGGTGAGTGCTGTTCCGGCAGTAAGCCCGGAGATCTGTATATTAAGATTAATGTCAGATGCGGAATAGGTGGTATCAATAGCGCCTAGTGCATTCCACACGGCGTCTTTTTCGGCTGTAGTAGAAGCGCTTCCTGAAATATATAAAATTCCGTTCTGTTCCTGTACCTGCAACCCGGTAATTCCCGAAGATTGCGCTGCAGAAATAACGCTTTGATATTTTTGTTGTAATGTGCTCATGATTATTATTTTACATTGTAATTATAGTTGACGTGCCCTACCTGTAATGCATCTACAGATTCTTTAATTCTTCTTGCCTGTGTAGTAGAGACATCTCCTGTTATGGTGAGTTCATTATTGATCACTTCAACTCTTACGGAAGGGAAGTCTTTAATGGCGTCGGCTACTCTCTGCTGCACTGCCGGATCTACGGGAGAAACTGTTTCCACTGGTACTACTTCCCGGATGGTGGTCATATCGTGTACGTCTTTTATTCCAGGGATGGCTCTCAGCTGCGCGATGGTGGCATCTCTGGAGGCTTCATCTTCAAAAGTACCGCTCAGGTGTGCCGTTCCGTCTTTTATCTCCACTGATGCTTCAGGATTCGATGAAACAATAGTAGTAGCAGATGTCTGAAGTTCTGCGTCATTGGTTTTGTTTTTACACGAGGTGTTGCCGACCAGAACAGCCAGCGCGATGAACATTGTTGCCAAAGTTTTTTTCATAGGTTTAAATTTTAATGTGATTTAAAAATAGCACTAAAATTAGTGCCAAACGTCCTATCTGCTTTTTTTTTAGTAGGATTTCTTCATTTTAGTTGTGGTGAAACTTCTTTATCTTTGGCCAAATGTCGAAAATTAACCTACAGCGATCTGACTTCGGCAACTGTTGCCACTGCCTAGCACTAGGATTTTATTGTTCATAGTGTTTTAAATTAATCCAGAACCTAATGCGATTGAAAGAAAAATAAGCATTATCGCTACAGTGATCTGTATAAATCGCAGGGTTACTTTTTTAAGGAGTTTGTTACCAATGTAAGCCCCTAAAATTGCAGAAAGCGTTGCACAAAGTATTAATGTGAAATTATCTGTAAGTCCAGAATTGGATAATCGTGTGGCGTAAACGCTTAGCCTTGTAAGATCTACAAATGTTGATATCACGACGGCTGTAGCGATAAATGCTTCTTTTGAAAGTCCTGCTTTAATAAGAAATGCACTTCGCAATGCACCTTGATTCCCCGACAGCCCACCAAAGAAACCGCTTAACACTCCGCCAATGGGTAGTTTGCTTTTGCCGAATTGCAGTTTATTGAAATAAGGGACTAAATCCATACAAGCAAAGACAATAAGCAAAATTGAAATGATCAATTTCACAGCTGTTACTTCAAAAGTTTTTCCAAATAGATTATATGCAAAAAGGGGTGATGTGTTGGGAATACTAAATAATAAATAGGCACCCAACAGCGCAGCAATGACCGCCGGAATACCAAAGCGAATCAATACCTGCCTATCTGCATTTTTGCCCACTAAAAACAATTTAAAAATATTATTGAAGAAATGTACGACTCCTGTCAATGCAATCGCTAAATCGACAGGAAAGAACACCATAAACACAGGTGTAAGTATTGTTCCCAGACCAAAACCCGAAAAGAAGGTGAGAATGGCTGCTAGAAATGCTGTTAATGATATTATTACTATTTCCATTTAATGCTTCCTTTATTCTGAATATTGTCCACAACCAGTATTTATTGCCTTTGATTAACAAAGAAACTACCAAGCAAAATTTATCAATCTGTCCTGATAATGTGAATACATCATTTGACTTCTGCAACTGTTTTCTGTGCAAAGCACTAAAATTTTCTGGCTCATGGTTTATAATATTTTCGTTTTAAAAATAGACTGGCTCTGACTAATAAAATCAGCACGGGAACTTCCACCAAAGGTCCGATGACACCCACAAACGCTTGAGGCGAATGAATACCAAAAACGGCAATGGCGACTGCAATGGCCAGTTCAAAGTTGTTGCCCGTAGCCGTAAAAGCAATAGATGCGTTCTTGTCGTAAGGTATTTTTAGAAATTTACTGATGAAAAAACTCACGAAAAACATCAATACAAAGTAAATGATCAATGGTATCGCTATTTTTATGACATCTAAAGGCAATTCTAATATCTTGTCGCCTTTTAAACTGAACATCAGCACAATGGTAAACAATAAAGCATACAATGTTATAGGCGATATTTTTGGAACAAACGTTCTGTTGTACCATTCAATCCCTTTCGATTTTACCAAATAATAACGGCTTACGAAACCAGCAAAAAAAGGAATACCCAAATAAATCAACACACTTTGTGTAACGTCTTTCATGGAAACGCTGACATTGAAATTGCCAATACCTAGTTTATTTGGTAATATGTTGATGAAAAGCCAAACGAAAAAACTGTACGTCAATATCTGAAAGATGCTATTTAGAGCGACCAATAATGCCGTATATTCTCTGTTTGCTTTTGCCAAATCGCTCCACACAATAACCATTGCAATACACCTTGCCAAACCGATTAAAATTAATCCCGACATGTACTCGGGTTCGTTTCGTAAAAACAGAACGGCTAAACCAAACATCAAAACGGTACCGATCACCCAATTCAACAACAGGGAAATAGCAATTACCTTCTTGTCATTCAGCGCTTTAGGCAGCAAGCTGTAATCGACTTTTGCCAAAGGCGGATACATCATCAATATCAATCCGATGGCCAATGGTATATTGGTTGTGCCAACCGACAGGGAATTCGTAACGGTTGAAATGTTTGGAAAGAAATAGCCTATGCCCACACCAAACGCCATTGCAAGAAATATCCATAGGGTTAAGTATCTGTCAAGAAATTTTAGCTTTGGTTGCATCGGCTATTTTTTAATCATTGAAAAAACATAGAACATTTCGGTAGCTATCTGCAAACTTCTTTCTGCATAAATTTTTGTCTGTTCTGTTGTACCGTCTGAAATTTTCGGGTCTTCAAATGTGATAGGTATTCTTTGTTCTGCTCCCGCTATAAACGGACATCCACCGTCGGCTTGTGAACAGGTCATAATGGCTGTGAATGCTGATGCAGGATTGAAAGGACTATCATATTTTTTTGAAAATCCAATGATAGGAAAAGCATTCTCACTGTACTTTATGGCATATACAGGGTTGTTGGTGTCTGCAATTTTGAAAATATTAAATCCCTGTTCTTTCAAGGTTTCTGCGACTTTTGGGAATAGTGCTGTTTCTTCTGTTCCGCCTGAATAACAATATACGTTAGGGATATTAAAATGTGCTGATGCTACCTGTGCCCAAACCTGTGATAAATGGCTTCTTCGGGAATTGTGGGTACAGATGAAATTGATAATTACATCCTGCTTGTTGTTTACTTTATGTTGTATAAAATCTATCAACGGCTGTAATATGGTTTTACGTTCTTCGCTGATGCTGTGAACGTCTATATTATGGTTAATCATTTCGATTAGTTTTTGATACATCGTGTTTTGTTTTTAATGGTTAGCAACAGCCCGCATTAGGCGAACAAGAAGATGTTTGAGCCGTTTGTAATTGCGACAATTTTATTTTCTGTTTTTCTTGTGGTATTCCACATTTGTCTTGTGCTAAACAAGAAGTTGTTTTGTTTTGTAAAATGAAATTTGTTCCGTCAAATGCTAAGCTGTACTTTCCAATCGTGTGCAAACTTCTTTTCAATTGTTTATTTTGTGTTTGCGAATCTTCGATTTCACTTTGATATTCCACTTCAATTTCTGCATCTTCAATGCCTAATTTTTCTTCGGAAAGTGTAATGATGTTTAAAAGTTTAGCAGGCTTTAAACGATGGTCAAAATCATCGGCATTCCATAGCTGAAAATTCACCGTTTTTTCTGTGCGAATTACTCCACCACAATCAATAAAGTTTTTTGTAACCATTCCCACTTCGCTTACGTGAAAATGTTCCGGAACGAAAGTGCCGTTTTCAAGTTTGAATGTTACACTTTCTAAAGTTGGTAAAAGTGCTTTGACTTGTGATAATTTCATCTTGGTGTTATTTTATGTTAGCAACAATTATCGTTTTTTACGGTGAGTTTAGCCGAAATATTTTTAAAATATTTTTGCAGTTGTTCTATAGTTTTTTCGTCAATGCAATAACAAATCGTGTTTCCTTCAATGGTTCCCTTAATGAGTTTTGCATTTTTAAGTTCTTTTAAATGCCTTGAAACAGTTGGCTGTGCTAAAGGAAGTACATCTACAATATCTCCGCAGATACAGGTGTCGACGGACAGTAAATACTCTATGATAGCCACTCGGGCAGGATGTCCCAATGCTTTTATAATGTGCGCCATTTCGTGTTGGCTGTCGGTAAAATCCGTTGGTTTTATTTGTTCTATTTCCATTTCCATGTCTTTATTTCTATATTGCAATATTACGATAAAGATTTTATCAATTATATTTTTATCAATTAATTTCTTATTAAATGTAAGTCTGAGTGTACTGACTGTGTACTGCGTAACACTTTGCACTATCCGTTCAATAATACTATTTGATTAAATTTTTGTTAAATAACTGACAGATTACTTATGTTTTTAAGATTTTTTGTACTTTTAATGCTCATAAGAATCAAAAGCTATGGAAAGGAAGACAAAAGTATCAGTATTCGAAAGCGATGTTCAGCAGGAAATCCAATTGATTAAATCCAAATTGGATGAAAAAGGAATAGAAAATTCTGTGGAAAACAGTTATATGACTTTTACTACAACTCCTACTGCAACTACCTTGAAAGTAATGGTTGATCTGAAAGATGAAAAGGAAGCTTTTGAAATCATCGATACCTGGCTACAGGAAAATAAACAATAATCATCATCAAATCCAAATCCATATTTAAATTTTACTGTTTGAGCCGGAACGATGATTTCCGGCTTTTTTTCAACACCTGATAATCTATTTATGATCACATTCAGAAAAGCAACAACAGAGGATGCTCCTGAAATATGGAGAATTCTGCAACAGGCGATCCTCAAAAGAAAGCAGGAGGGTTCGGACCAGTGGCAGGACGGATACCCCAACCCGGAAACCGTGCAGTCCGACATCAACAACAATTATGGTTATGTTTTGGAAAAGGATGGTGATATGGTAGTTTACAGTGCCGTGATTCTGAATAATGAACCTGCATATGAAGCGATTGACGGAGAATGGCTTTCTGACGGTGACTTTATCGTGCTCCACCGAATAGCTGCTGCTGCAAAATACGCAGGGCGTGGTTATACCACTGAGTTGATGAAAAGGGTAGAGCAGCACGCCAAGGATCAACATATTTACAGCATCCGTGCAGATACCAATTTTGACAATCCGGCGATGCTGGCGGTCTTCAGGAAAATGGGTTACACACACTGCGGTCAGGTGCAGATCCGAGGTTCGGCCAGACTGGCCTTTGAGAAGCTGTTAAAATAAAAGTGAGCCGAAGCTCACTGATTATTTTTCTCTTTCTATAGTCCGTATTTCACGAAGTTTTTCGGTAATCCGACTGGTTTTATCCATCTGATCAGCTTTAATAGGAACCAATGTTTTTGCATTTTCCCAACTCAGAATCATTTCCAGCGAATGATCGTCCACTGGTTTCATGTCAATTTCAAACCACTCCTGTTTCTCTGTCGTTTTCTGTACTGCAGCAGTGATTTCTGCTACATTCAGCTTTTCATCATACACTGTACCCCAGTTCTGGCTGTCTTTATTCAGGATGATTTTCCATTCCTTTTCAGTAGGAAGAATAAAAAGTCCGTATGTTCCTGCAGGTATAGATTTTCCGCCGAACAACACCGGTTGCCCGAAAGTTATTTTGGTTGAGGAATTAGCCCCGGCTCTCCATATCTTGCCATAAGGGACAAGACCTCCGAAGATGGTTCTGCCTTTCACGCCAGGCCTGCCGTAATCAACAGTTATTTTGGACACAGAGAATTGCTGTTCTATTTTTTGTCTCGGACTGGCAGCCGGAAGCGTATATTGTGCACTCATCGAAACGGAAAAAGCTAAAAAAATAGCAATAGGAATAAACTTCATTGTAAAAATTTTTGATAAAGATAATAAAACGCCCGGTATTATTTCGCTAGGCGGTAATGTTTTATGATTTTAAAAATAATCATCAAAAATCCAGTAGCTACACCCATTCCTGCTGCGAAAAACACAAGAAATGCGGGTCTCAGACGGCGCATCATTTCTGCGAAATGAATTTCGGGCGTGTGCATTTGCCAATCGGCCTTCAGAACTCCTGCAATGATGAGCGCGATCCAGAAAATAAACAGACTGATATTTAATATAAAATAAGCTGCTGTAAAACGCTTGGCAGATATTTTTTCCTTGATTCCGAAAACATCGAATATAAAAGAAAGCAGAAGGAAAGAATTAATACCGATAGTAGCACCCATTGTATGTGCGACGGTAATATGAGTTCCGTGCGTGTACACATTAATGGCAGGAACCGACATCATAATTGCTAGAATAAGAGTGAGGAAAATCCAGATGTCTGCTGCCAAAAGAAACCGGTAGGAATACAAATGGTAATTTTTCTTTGCTGTACTGAGGGAGGACCGCCACAACATGATAATTCTTCCGAGCAGGATGAGTTCCGTCATGCTGACACCATAACTGATGTATTGAACATATTTAGGAGCGGGAAGGGTATAAATGTGATGTCCCCAATTGAACATTAAATTGAACAGTCCCAAGAAGTAGAGCAGAAAACCGATATTGGAATAACTGTACTTTTCATTGCCGCTGATTCTGTCCATCAGATAGATACTGCTTCCGTAAATCAACATATTCCAGCAGCCTACCATGGAACCGTAGGATTTCCATTGGATCATCATGTCGCCAACGATATTGGCCCGGAAAAAAGGAATCAGCCAAAGATAAGATTCTATGAAAGTGAAGAGGAAAAATGCCGCACCCGTCATCCACATCCAGATGTACACCGGTTTTTTCCGGAAAGAAGACAAAGACTTGAACACATTAATGATAAAAAGAATCCAGCTGATGCCTATCGGGATGGCGAGATAAGGATGAAATTCCCAGTATTCCCTGCCGCCAAAAATTCCGAAAATATAAGAAATCAGAATGAGAATGACGGTTGTTGACAACAGATAGAACTGAATGTTCATCAGATTTTGTGAATAAATTCCCCGGTCAGATTTTTCTTTAATATAATGGTATACACCCCCGATGGCAGTCGTTATAATCCAGAAAACAGCGGAGGACACGTGGAGAGGACGGACTTTTTCGAAAGAAAGATCATCTCGGAACAACCCAGGAATGAGGTACTGCAAAGCCCCTGTAAGTCCAAAAAATAAGGCGATTACCAAAAGGAAAAGCCCGAAAAAGAAGAATTTACCTGCCGGGGATTTTTTCAGGCTGTTCAATGGTTCCATCATAATTTATTTTTAATTGTCCGGGTCTTCCCGTTCCGGAAGCGTCGATGCTTTTCAGATATTCCGTAAGGTCATTGATTTCCGTTTGAGAAAGATTGAAATCGGGCATCACCTGAGTTCCGCTTTTCAGAAACGCCATGATATAATTTTTTCCTTTTTCAGAATAGGTATTGGTAAGATCGGGTCCCAGATAGCCGCCTAAACCATAGATCTGATGGCAGGCGATGCAGTTTTTCTCCTGCCAGATACGCTTTCCGCGGTCAGAAGAAGTACCGTAAGTATTGGGATATTCAGCATTTTTACTATAAAGGATGACCGTGTAAACACAAAATAAAACGGCTAGTGTTAGCAATAATCCCACCTTGTTATATTGATTCATAAATAACAGTAATAGAACAAATCTATTACAATTATTTAGATGATACAACGGATATGAAAAAAATCATTTTTTCAACAAGTAGAAAAAAAATCCCCTCTTTAGGAGGGGAATAGTTTTACATGGCCTGCATTTTAAAGCTCATGCTTTCAATAACTTTCAGGATGGCTTCGACAGTATCCATAGAGGTGAGACAGGGGACGCCGTTTTCTACCGACATTCTGCGAATCTGGAAGCCGTCTCTCTCGGCCTGTTTGCCTTTGGTGGTGGTATTTACCACGTACTGAACTTTTCCTTTCTGAATCAGATCGATGAGGTTGACGTCTTCTTCTCCGATCTTATAACCGATTTTCGCGGGAATTCCTTTTTCCTGGAAGAATTTTGCAGTTCCTTCTGTGGCCCATATTCTGAAGCCCACTTCATGGAAACGTCTTGCAAATTCTGAAACTTCTTCTTTATGCTTGTCAGCCACTGTAAACAAGATAGAGCCGTGGGTGGGCATTTTCCGTCCTGCAGCCACAAAACCTTTGTATAAAGCTTTTTCCAGCGTGGTATCTTTCCCCATTACCTCTCCTGTAGATTTCATCTCCGGGCCCAGCGAAGTATCTACTTTGGTCAGTTTTGAAAAAGAAAAAACGGGAACTTTCACATAAACTCCTTCTTTTTCCGGCACCAGTCCGTTTTGGTAGCCCAGGTCTTTCAGTTTCTGTCCTAAAATTGCTTTTGTGGCCAGATTCGCCATCGGAACATCGGTAATTTTAGAAAGGAATGGCACCGTTCTCGAAGATCTTGGATTCACTTCAATGACATACACTTGGTTTTCAAAAAGAACATACTGAATATTCATTAAACCGATGACATTCAAGCCTTTCGCAAGCTTTTGGGTATAATCTACCAGTTGCTGCATGCATTTTTCGTTGATGTTCTGCGGAGGGTATACTGCAATAGAGTCACCCGAGTGAACGCCTGCCCGTTCGATATGTTCCATAATTCCGGGAATAATCACCGTTTCGCCGTCGCAGATTGCATCTACTTCCACTTCTTTTCCAATCATGTACTTATCAACCAGCACCGGTTTTTCTGGATCTACTTCCACTGCATTTTCCATGTAGTGGGACAGTTCTGTTTCATTATATACGATTTCCATGGCACGACCGCCCAGAACATAACTCGGACGAACCAGAACCGGATATCCGATTTCATTGGCAATTTCCACTGCGCCTTCTTTGGAGTACGAAGTTTTACCTTTTGGCTGCGGAATTCCCATTTCTTCCAGGGCTTTCTCGAACTTATCCCGGTTTTCAGCACGGTCAAGATCTTCCAGAGAAGTTCCCAGAATCTGAACGCCGTGTGCAGCAAGTTTATCCGCCAGATTAATCGCGGTTTGCCCTCCGAACTGAACAATGACGCCTTTTGGCTTCTCGAGTTCGATGATATTCATGACATCTTCTTCAGTAAGAGGCTCAAAATATAATTTATCCGAAATAGAGAAGTCTGTGGAAACCGTTTCAGGATTATTGTTGATAATAATCGCTTCATATCCCATTTCTTTGATGGCCCAAACGGAGTGAACGGTAGCATAGTCAAATTCCACGCCCTGTCCGATTCTGATAGGACCAGAACCCAGAACGATGATTTTCTCTTTGTCAGACGCAACACTTTCGTTTTCTTCTTCATATGTTCCATAGAAATACGGTGTCTCACTTTCAAATTCTGCTGCACAGGTATCTACCATTTTGTACACCGGCATGATTCCGTTTTCCTTCCTGAAATGGAACACTTCTTTCTGTTTTACGCCCCAGTGATGCGCAATATTGATGTCGGAGAAACCTAATTTCTTGGCTTCTTTCAGGGTTTCAGTATCGAATGTATTCTCTGCGATAACTTTTTCAAAATCTACCAGTTTTTTTAATTTCCAGATAAAAAATTTGTCTATTTTACTCCATTCCACAATGGTTTCCCAATCGTAGCCCCTGCGCAGCGCCTCGCCGATGATAAAAAGTCTTTCATCGTCACACACTTTTATTCTGCGTTCTATTTCTTCATCCGTAAGTGCTTCCGCTTGTTTGGTTTTCAAACCTAAGTGGCGCATTCCGGTTTCGAGGGAACGTATGGCTTTTTGAATACTTTCTTCGAAATTTCTTCCGATGGCCATTACTTCGCCCGTTGCTTTCATTTGGGTGGAAAGTCTTCTGTCTGCCGTTTCAAACTTATCAAAAGGGAATCTTGGAATTTTTGTCACCACGTAATCGAGTGCTGGCTCGAAACAAGCGTAGGTTTTGCCGGTTACGGGGTTCATAATTTCGTCGAGGGTGAGGCCTACTGCGATTTTGGCTGCGATTTTGGCGATAGGATACCCGGTTGCTTTGCTGGCGAGTGCTGAGGAGCGCGAAACCCTCGGGTTCACTTCAATGATATAATAGTTGAACGAGTACGGATCCAAAGCGAGCTGAACGTTGCAGCCGCCTTCTATTCCCAAGGCACGGATAATTTTCAGCGAAGCGTTTCTCAATAATTGATATTCTCTGTCTGACAACGTCTGAGACGGTGCTACCACAATAGAATCACCGGTGTGTACGCCTACTGGATCAATGTTTTCCATGTTACACACTACGATGGCGTTATCATTTGCATCCCGCATTACTTCGTATTCTATTTCCTTGTATCCGGCGATGGATTTTTCAATCAGACATTGGGTTACGGGAGAATGTTTCAGCCCCAGTTCGGTGATTTCCCTAAGCTGTATTTCATTATCTGCAATACCGCCACCGGTTCCGCCCATAGTAAACGCCGGGCGAACAATTACAGGATAGCCGATGTTTTCAGCAAAATGCAAAGCCCCTTCCACTGTGGTCACAATGTCGGAGTCGGGAACAGGTTCGTTGAGTTCTTTCATTAAAGCCCGGAAAAGATCGCGGTCTTCTGCCTGGTTGATGGCTGAAAGCTTGGTGCCCAGTACTTCTACACCGCATTCCTCCAGAATTCCTGAGTTCTGCAGTTCTACCGCCATATTCAGTCCGGTCTGTCCGCCGAGTGTCGGCAAAAGTGCATCCGGTCTTTCTTTTCTGATAATGTGGCTTACGAACGGAAGGGAGATGGGCTCTATATATACTTTATCTGCAATTTCCACGTCGGTCATGATGGTGGCCGGATTGGAATTGATAAGGATCACGCGGTATCCTTCCTCTTTCAATGCGAGGCAGGCTTGGGTTCCTGCATAATCGAATTCTGCCGCCTGCCCGATGATAATGGGACCGGAACCTATTACTAAGATGGTTTTTATATCTGTTCTTTTCATTTTATTAGATGTAAGAGCCAAGAACCGAGACTCAAGTCCCTCATTAAAGATGAGAGTCAAGAGCCAAATGTCATGACCTTTTAATTTAAATTATGTTTAAAACTGTAAATCATTTTTTGAATTTCAATGATTTCCGGAAGTATTTTTTGAACAGAATCTTCATTTAAAAGATTTTGTTCTTTAGATAAGATCAGTTGTGTTTGAAGTTCGAAAGATGAACCTAAAGCTATTGCGAGGAAATGATTGAATTCTTTATTTGTATTGCGAACGCTACCTTCTGCAATGTTTGAAGGAATGGATATTGCACTTCTTTTCATTTGAGAAATTAAACCAAATTTTTCGTCGGCCGAAATAGTCCGGGAAAGCAAATATATTTCTTTCGTTAACACAATGGATTTTTGCCAAAAAAGTAGTTTTTGAAAATTATGCATGATTTTGAAATTTAGTTCAAATCTTATTTCTCGGTTCTTGGTTCATAAAATCTTCCATCATTTCAATAAATTCATCAAACAGATAATTGGCATCCTCCGGGCCGGGACTGGCTTCGGGGTGATACTGTACCGAAAAACACGGGTGGTATTTGTGTTTCAGGCCTTCATTGGTTCTGTCGTTGAGGGCAATGTGGGTTTCAATGAGATCGGTATTTTCAAGAGATCCCTGATCTACGGCATAACTGTGGTTCTGGGAAGTGATGGCCACTTTGTTTTTTGAAAGATCCAGCACGGGATGATTGCCGCCGCGATGGCCAAATTTCAGTTTAAATGTTTTTGCGCCACACGCCAGGGCAATGAGCTGATGTCCCAAACAGATTCCGAAAACGGGCACTTTGCCGAGAATTTTATTAATCATTTCCTTTGCACCTTGAACATCTTCCGGATTTCCGGGGCCGTTGGAAAGCATGACGCCATCCGGATTCATGAGGAGAATCTCTTCGGCGGTGGTGTTTTGGGAAACTACAGTAATATCGCAATCCCGCTGAGAGAGTTCACGGATGATTCCCAGTTTTGAACCGAAATCCACTAAAACCACTTTCAACCCTCTTCCCGGCGCTGCATACGCAGTTTTTGTAGAAACAAATTCCACTTGATCGGTCGGTGATGCTGATGTTTGCAGCTCTTCAATCACCGCTTGTTCATCAGCGTCGGCTCCAACAATTTTTCCTTTCACTGAACCTTGGTTTCTGATGATGCGGGTGAGTCTGCGGGTGTCGACTCCTGAAATTCCTGAGAGGTTTTTCTTTTTAAAAAGTTCATCGAGCGTCATCTGGGTTCTGAAATTGGACGGCAAATCGCAGAGTTCTTTTACGATGAGTCCTTTGATGGCGGGCTCCATGCTTTCATAATCATCGCGGTTGATGCCGTAATTTCCGATAAGCGGATAGGTCATGCAGACGATTTGCCCGCAATAAGAAGGATCGGAAATCAGTTCCTGATATCCCGTCATTCCGGTATTAAATACGATTTCTCCCTCTGTTTCTTCTCCTGCACCGAAACCGATACCGTGAAAAACTTCACCTGAAGCGAGTATTAATTTCTTTTTCATTCTCTTTTATTAGTGATCTAAGTGCTTGTTGTGACGTTAATATAAATTATTTGATTACGAAAACCGAAATCCGTTCTTTTCCAGTGTATTTTTTAATATTGCCATTCGGGCATAGACTCCGTTTTCCATTTGAGTGAAGATGCGGGAGCGGGAACATTCCACCAGATCGCTGTCTATTTCCACACCGCGGTTCACAGGAGCGGGGTGCATGATAATAGCATCAGATTTCATTTTCTTTTCTCTGGCTTTGGTGAGTCCGTAGCGTTGCAAATATTCATTCGTGCTGAAGCGATCTGCATGTCTCTCGTGCTGGATTCTGAGCAGCATCATGACATCCACTTCCGGCATTAAATCGTCCATATCCACATAGGATCCGTTCATAAAACTTCCCACATCAAACCATTCCCGCGGACCAGAAACATATACTTTTGCTCCCAGTTTGCGTAGCGCATCGGACAGTGAATTCGCCACTCGACTGTGTTTTATATCTCCTGCAATTGCTACTTTCAGATTTTCAAATTTCCCGAATTCCTGGCGGATGGTCATCAGATCCAGCATGGTTTGGCTAGGATGATTTCCAGTGCCATCACCAGCGTTGATAATGGGTATGGAAATTCCTTTCAGATCTCGGTAGAATTCATTTTTGCCGTGTCTAATGACGGCCAACTGAACGCCAATGCTTTCCAGGGTTTTCACGGTGTCGTACAATGTTTCGCCTTTATTGACAGAAGAAGTAGCGATGTCAAAAGGAACCACTTCCAGGCCCAGTTTTCTTTCGGCAATGTCGAAACTCACTTTGGTGCGGGTGCTGTCCTCGAAAAACAGATTACATACAAAAACCTGTCCTTCAATCTTCATTGTTTTGCCCTTTGCCAACTCCATTGCATCATCTAATGTATGGAGTATTTGTTCTTTGGAAAGTTCTGAAATCGTGTTCATTTTGTTGTTATTTTGTAAAAAAAAACGAAGCCGCAATGGCTTCGTTACCTAAAATAAATATTGTTGTTGTCGGCAAAGCCGTTTTCTGAATGTATTACGGGAAATGTATTCTGCAATGTTTCCATTGGCTGCAAAGATATGAATATTATCAAAACGAAAAAAATAAAAAGAGGTTACAGTTGAAATATTTCACGCAGTGATAGAATTCATAGAATTCCGCAGATTTTGGTTTAACGCAATAGCTCAGTCAGTTTAATGATAAATCATTAAGCGTCTTCTAGCTATTACTGTATAAAAACATAATATTTAAAATTATATTCAGTATCTTGCAGTGTTGCCACGGTTTTGCCACACGCAAAGTTTCAAGTTGATGCAAGGCAATCGCATCATATAATCCGATCATATAGTCCGAAAGTTTCAACGCAAGAGCTCATATAATTTTTTCCAATTTATAAAAACATACAATAATGACAGCGCAAGAAAAAATAGACGAATACATTAGCAAAACCAATGATTGGCGGGGAGATTTGATAACAGAATTCAGGGAACTCGTCCATGAGATAGAACCGGAAATCGTAGAAGAATGGAAATGGAACAGTCCGGTGTTTTCACATAAGGGAAAAATGGTTTGTAGTCTAGGGGCATTTAAAACCCACGTTGGCCTCAACTTTTTTAATGGCGCAATGATAGAAGACCCTAATGGATTTTTTAATAGCGGATTGGATGCAAAAAAATCCCGTTCCATTAATTTCACCAAAGAGCATAATATCGATAAAAAGGCCCTAAGAGAACTATTGACAAAAGCCATTCAATACAATTAAAAATAAAAACATAGAAAGGAAGAAAGGCCAACTGGCAACATTGTATAATATGAATACAGGCTGAACGACTGAAGTTGAGGATTTTTTCTCATGATAAACGTCTTGTGTTCACAGTGATTTAATCTTAAATCCCACACCGCCTTATACTTTCCCGTTAACTGTAACCATTAAAACCAGTAGAACTTAGGTTAAAAATTACTTTAATAGATCGAGATATGGACACACTTTTTTTTGATAATTGGGAAAGCATTCTGAGAACATTGATAATCACCGTTTTAGCATATTCTTCATTAATCGCATTACTTAGATTATCTGGAAAGAGGACACTTTCAGAAATGAATGCTTTTGATTTTATTGTAACCATCGCTATAGGATCAGTTTTGGCCACTGTCATGCTAAATAAATCCGTTGCCCTGGCAGATGGCGTATTAGCTTTTGCACTTTTGATAGGACTTCAATATTTAATTACCATATTAGCTCTGAGATCGAAAAGAGTTTCACAATGGGTTAAGGCTACTCCTTCCTTGATTGTATATAATGGTGAAATTTTGACCGAAACCATGCATAAAGAAAGAATCAGCGAGGATGAAGTATATGCAGCGCTAAGGCAAAAAGGTGTGGCATCAATAGATCAAGCCAAGGCTGTAGTTTTAGAAGCTGATGGTAGCTTGTCCATTATTTGTGCAGCTGATGAGGAAACCCTTGAAACCCTTCGTACAGTTGATACTTCATCCAACTCCTAATTTACCTTTTATGCTTGACCTGAAGTATTGTTATGGGATGAATATCTTTCGATACATTGAATATTAACGCACGGGTACAAATGGAAAATAATGCAGGTATTAACCCGACTTCGTAGGGATTGCAAAGCAACAATGAATTGAAAAATCATCGAAACCCAAATAAATAATAATAAAACGCTGAGATAAATAAATTACTTATCCGTTCATTATGGGATTTCACATCACTAAACGCGGTTCTCCATTTTTTATTTTTTAAACAAATCACTAGATTTGGATGGGCTACCAGATATTATAATCGTAAATCGTTGGTTATCAATGCTGAAACTGAACTGTAATAACTATATGAAAATCACTATTCAAATTTTTTTTAGTCTTTTGATTTTAACTTCTTGTAGCTATGACAAGAATCAAGATGAAATTTCCGAAAAAAGTGGACATTCCGATGTTCGTATATCTTATAAAAAATTTAATGAAAATGTAATAAATAGTTTTTCCAAGAAACTAATAAGCAAACTTTCATCTAATAAAAACCCAGAAATAGCATTACATTTTTTTCAAATTTTAGTAAATAAATATCCAGATGAGGCTTATCCAGTGTTTTTGCGAAATATTGACAATAAGAAAACATCAACAATTGCAACAAGTTACGACACCTTGGAAGAAATGACGGTCTCCCAAGCGATGTTATTTTATGCAACAGAAAAACAAAGTGTATTTACTGAAAGGCAATTAAACGAAATTTTAGACAAAATAATTTTGGATATAGATCACAAAAGACATCTATACGGATATTTAGCGACATATCTCGACAAAAACAAGAATAGTCCGAATCCAAAATATTATTCCATTTTAAGAAAAGAAGTTATAGAGGCAACACCAAAACCATATTTTCGAAATAACGCCATCATTAATTATTTTTCAAACTATAATAAACCAGAGGATGTATACATTATAAAAAACTATATAAAAAATCAATCTATGATGAACCTACCTATTTTAATTCAGGAATAGAGTTTATTTCAAATTCACCAAAAGAACAGTATTTTGATATATTGACAGATTATTTCGACAAAAAAATTAAAAATCAAAAATTTAGAGCTGATGACATTTTTTTTGAATTAGAATTATATACTAAAGCGTTAACTAAATATAAATCTAATAAATCAAAAGAATTGATTACTGAAATTGCCAATAAATCAAATTATTACTCACAAGGTGACTTCTTAGCTCCAAAGGAGCAGCTTTTTTTACTTCTCGAAAATGAAGATAAATCAGATCATTTTTCAGAAATTAAACAGAAATTGTTCCACGAAGTAAGCAAAAGCAAACTAGATTCAATTAGAAAATGGAATGAAAGATGGAATCATAAATAATACGTCAGCTAAAATGGAAGCTTTCGTCTTGTCCGCAGGAGGGGAGATGAATTAACAATCATCAATTCCATAAAAAGATAAAATAATTAATTGATAAATCCGGTTGAACGGAAGCTTCGGTGGCTTTTTCTTTCAGTTTATTGAAAACTGCTCCTGGATTTACATTCCATCCCACCGTCGAACATCATTTAGAAACTATCTCGTCAGCCAACCTCCGTTTTTAACGGTAGCGATGGCAAAGGGAAATATCCAGAAGAGCCCGAAAAGGTAGAAAACACTGTAAGGATAAGCCCACAGCGCATCTCCCATGGGATATTTTCTGCTGAAGAAAAGCATCTGAATGCTGGAAAAGACAAAGGTGCCGGTAAGAGCTGAACTCATATACAGCAGGGGATGTGTCAGCAGGAAATACAGCATCAACACCATCAGCGGATAGGCCATTATTAATTTCATCCACTGATGCAAAAAGATAAACCGAGCTCCGGCTCTGTTCTTTTCCCGGAAACGAGTGAACATAAAACGGTTCATTTTCAGCGTTTCACGCACATTACTGCGACCCCACCTTGTGAACATTTTATGCAGGGTTTTAAAGCCGACCGGCGTATTGGTGAGGACGGTTGCATTTCTCTGGAACTGCACGTCGCGTCCCTGTTCCAAAATCAGGTTGGTCATGGCTCTATCCTCGCCAATGGTGGCCTCTTTTCCCAAAAATTTCTGATGAATCCATTCGTCCAGGCACTTCATGACACAATCTCGTCGATAAGCGGAGAGGGCTCCGGGTGTGCAGAGCACAAAGCCTAGTGAACTTTCGGCAGCTCGCATGAATTCGAAGCTGAAGACAAAACTTACATTCAGCATCCGCGGGATCATCCCTTGGTTGCGGTTCAGGACTTTGACATTTCCGGCCACACCTCCGCAGTTCTCATTCACTACAAACGGGCTTACGAGATTTCTAAGGGTATCGGTATTTACCACCGAATCAGAGTCAATGGTCACAAAAATATCTCCGGTTCCTGTGGTAAATCCGTGATAAAGGGCGTGTCGCTTACCTCTGTTTTCCGGTTGCTTCCATACGGTGATAATGTCACCAAAATCTTTAGCGGCTTTTTGTATCCAAAGCCAAGTATCGTCTTTGCTGCCATCATCAATGGCGATCACTTGCATTTTATGAGTAGGATAGTCGCTTGCTGCAATACTTTTCAGGGTGTCATACACGAGACTACCTTCGTTGAATGCCGGTACAATTACCGTGCAGGTGGGTAGTTCATCATCAGTAACACCCGTAACCGGGCGGTAACGTATAAACAGCAAGGCGATATACAGAAGAAAGCAGATCTGGAAAACCAATGCCCCGAGCAGAAAATAAACCAGGAGGCGTCCGGGTAAGGTTTCCATTCTCTGAAAGTGCAGCTCTTCAAAATACGGATGGAAATTATTTAAAGCGTAAATCGCGCTGAACATGAGGATCTGGGCACCGATAAGGACTCCGTATTCCCTTTTTGTTAAGGATCGCAAACGGGAAATCAGGCGGAGTCGGCGGGGCGGAAGGGGCAGTATATATTGTAAGACGGTATTTTTCATAAACCTTATTATGTAGCGTTTCAATTTTGTTCGCTACAAAGAAAGGAGAAATGGTATTTTTTTCCCGCATTACAGGCACCGACATTTTTCGAGTGTCGTGTAGATTTTTATCTACAGCATCCTACTGATGATGACGCATAAGTTCCAGAAAATCTACCAGCGTTTCTACTTCCAGTTTGCTGAAGATTCTTTTCTTGAAGGTACTCACTGTATTCTGCCGGAGATCGAGCCTATTGGCGATTTCCAGATTTCCAAGTCCTCCCGTAAGAAGATCTGCCACCTCCCGTTCTCGTGCGGTAAGTCGATCCAGGGGATCCCGGCTTTCTGGATTCAATGCAGCTTCTGCAAGAAGTTGTTGTGTCAGTGGTGGTAGATAGCTGCCCCGGGTAACCAATTCCTGAAGGGCTGCGGCAATCTCCGCTTCCTCACTCAGTTTGCTCAGGAATCCGTTAGCGCCTTCACGTAAAAACTTCAGTGAATAATGCTCCTCACCGGCACTGGTAAAAATTAGAATCCGAGCTTCGGGCTGCAGTTCCCGGAACTGTTTCAGCACCGATACCGAATTGCCATCGGGGAACTGAGCATCCAGGATTGCAATATCCAGTTGTTCTTCAGCCGCTTTCTCTAAAATTTCTTTCAGTGATGCAGCATGAAGGATTTCAGCCTCAGGAAAAAGATCGCTAATTATAAAAGCTAATCCCTGTCGTACGATCTGATGATCATCTCCCAAAAGAAAAGTGGTATTTTTCGTTGTCATCTATTGTGGTTTATCGAGGTGGACATAAAAATAAACTGTCGTACCCTTACCGGGGGTACTGCTGGCGCTGATGCTGCCATCCAGAAGTTCAACGGTCTCCCTGCAGAGGTTAAGTCCAAGACCTGCGCCGATATTCTCCATGCTTTTATAATCTGACCCGCTGTAATAGGGTTCAAAAATACGCTTCAAATCTTTTTTGGAGATCCCTGTTCCGGTATCCGATACTTCGACATGTAGCTGGTATGCGCTTTCCTCATTCTCTACCCATAGCTTTACGGATATAGTTCCGTTTTCCGTAAATTTATTGGCATTGCCCAAAAGGTTGACAAAAAGCTGGTACAGAAGTATGTTATCAGAAAATACCATGGTGTCCTTCTGCAGATCATTATGTACTTCAAAAATATTGTTGCGGGATTCAATGTAGGGGCGAAAAGCCTTCAGAAGTCGTTCGGTTTCAGTGTACAGATTGAACAGCGCAGGATGGACAACAGGTTTGCGCTGAACATTTTTGGCATACTCCAGGATCTGGCTGGCCTGAATGAGCAGGGAGCTGTTGGTGAATTTCATCGACTGAAGATATTCTTCAATACGGTTATCAGAATTTCTCCGGCTGATACGGTCGATGAATAAGTTCATAATTTTCAGGGGGGCACGTACTTCATGGCTCAGCATTCCCAGAATACGATTTTTGAACTTCAGGTTATCATTAATTTCCGCATTGGCGGCCTTTAGTCTGCGCTGGTAGAGATAGGATTGTCTAGTGAAGTTGATAATGAGGATGAGAACGGAAAACATGAGAAGCATGAGCCCTGCGAGCAGGTATTTGCGGATTTTCCGGTTTTCGGAATGCTGCTCATCAAACTGATCCTGAAGGGTTCTGCTCAGATCACCGAGGGCGAAAGTATAAATTTCCATCCAGTTGTTGCTGATCCACATCAACTGATCATAGGTGCGGTAGAGGTTGTCATTCTGCTGTCTGGTTTGCTCCAGTCCGGCCTCATAGGCAAGTATCTCGTCGCGGTAATGCTCCCGGAGACTCTGCACCACACTGTCCAAATCAGTTTTAATCTGGCTGGTATTTATGGAGTCACTAAGACGGGTAGTAACCACCACTACCTCGCGCTGCACTTCTGTTTCGTTATTAATGGCATCCTTTAGGCGTGAGAGCAGCGGTTTTCTGGCTACCGTATCGGCGTGACGCTCGATCTTGAAATCGTAGGTTGTTTTGGGAGGTTCGATGTCGAATTCTTTCAGAACCAAAGGCTTTCGCTTGGCAGGCGGTTTCATGGATTCGCTGTAGACCGACTGTATTAATTGGTCCAGATCGGGCAGGGTGTCCAACTGTTTTTTTCGCTCATGGATCATGGCCGCTAATTCGGGTTTCAGCGGCTCCGAAGCCGCAATGCTGTCCAGATTCGAACTCAGTTTTCGCAGGTATCCGAAATAGGCATCCAGATGCCGCCGTTCCTGAGTGTCGCTATACCGCCGTAATTGATCTCGAGCTTTCACCAGATCTGTGCGGGCCTGGTCTGCTGCCTTTTCCAGAGTCCTGCTGTCATGCAACTGGCTCTCGATAGAGTCCAGTTTTTTCTGATTAAAATAATCATTATAGAGAAATACGGCGATTACCACCTGTATCAGCAAGGTGGCAGCAATGAGGGAGTAATGAACTATCGGTCTGTTGTATTTATTTTGTGTCATAAGCTGAGAGAGCGAAAAAAGCTGCTGTTGCCTGCTTCTGCTCAAGTTCCTGCGTCTCATATTTTTGCAGTCGGTTCCGGAAGTCCAGTGGGGAGTACCGTTTAGGAAAACGAAGATACAAAATCCAGACCGCTGAACACCGCTTTTTCATTCAATTTTTCTCATCGCAGCACCATGAAGAAGAAATGCGGCTTTAACACGTTTCTGCGGAAGCAATGAGCATTTAGTAGATTCCTTCTACGCGATGCTCTTTCATCTCTTGTCAGAAATCCGGAAACAAAGCATCCAGTTTCCGTAAACGGGCAAAATACCTTCGACAACCGATCATTGTCTTCCAGCCTTTTTGAAAACTGTCGTAGTCATTGCTCAGCCGGTAATTCCGGCGTGCAACACGAAAAAGTATATTCCAGTGATGCGCGAGAATAAGGCAGGCTTTGACAAAGGTGTTGCCGTTTCCGTACACATGATGAGGTTCCGCACCGCATCCATTGTATTCGATTATTGAAAAGTTTTTACCTGCTTTCAAATCCTCAATGGATGCGCATTTGATGTCATACCGGCCGTAATACAGCGTGTCCGAATAGGAACTGATCTCATCAAACACCTTCAGTAATTTCTCATCTTTCAAGTTTTCGAGACTGACCAGAGAGCAGCCGCGGCTCAGATTCAATGCATGGCTGAGGCAAAATTTTTCGTTTTTCTTCAAAATAAGATCCAGCTTACCGGCATGCTTGGCGCTCATTTCTTCTAGGCGGAAACAAACGCGTGGATTGGCTGCCATCAATTCCTCAACCGTGGACTTTCCATCGCCCATAATCTCCAGAAATTCCTTACGGATAAAACCCGTAATAGTGCCGCTTTTTTCTTCGGGAAATCGGTAATAGAAAACACTGACTTCCAGAGGATAATCGACCAGATCCTGCACAATATAATCCACAGGCATCCATTCATGGTAAGCTTTCAAGTCTTCTGGTTTCCGGATGATGCGGAACATCAATCCCATTCTTCCTATGTCCGGTTTCACCACAAAGGGGTAGGTGTAATGACTGTTTACCACCTGTTTCACACCTGCAAAGACCTGTCCGGCTTTGATCAGTTTGGTTTTCGGATAGCTGCCCGGCGGAAGATGTTTATAAATCGACATTTTGGTCACACCTTCGAAGCCGCCAAAAACCAGTTTCGGATTGGAAGGCGTAAAAAACCAAAAAGAGCGTGCGCGTATGCAGTTCCAGATCCATACAGGGAGTATGGGCACATATTTAATCCGCCAGTCCCAGCTTTCCCAATGGCTGATCTTGTAAAGGAGATTCTTCAGTTGCATATTTTTTTTCCGCTCTAGATTTATCTTACACCGATTGTTTTACATCGATGGGGTACGAATTCGGGTGTGGCTAATATAAGTTTTCTCAAGAAAACGCGGTTCGTTCTCAGGATGTTTAAATGATCTTACCCAATATAAGACTTCCACGTTTAATTAGAGTGCAAGAAACAGACAATTAGGCAGATGAATTGGCTTCTCACGTACCAGACATCACTGCTCCAGCTTTAGAAAATGGTCTGCGTCCTAAAAAAATTAATCTGTCAACAACGAACCAGACAATTACTCTTCGATATTTTCCAGAATCACCGCATACCCCTGGCCTACACCAACACACATGGTGGCTAAAGCATATCTTTTGCCGGTTTTCTGAAGTTCCAAAGCTGCGGAATAGGTAATTCGGGTACCGCTCATTCCCAACGGATGCCCCAACGCAATGGCACCGCCGTTCACATTCAAGCGCGGATCGTCCGGTGCAAGTCCCAATTCTTTCAGGCAGGCAATACTTTGGGCTGCAAATGCTTCATTCAGCTCGATAATGTCCATATCTTCCAAGGTAAGCTGTGCTCTTTTCAAAGCCAGTTTTGTGGCTTCTACAGGACCAATCCCCATAATTCCGGGTTCCGTTCCGGTGACGGCGGAAGTGACAATTCTGGCCATGGGTTTGAGGTTGTATTCACGAACGGCCTCATCTGATGCAATCAGCACTGCAGCTGCGCCATCATTTAATCCCGAAGCATTTCCGGCTGTAACGGTGCCATTCTCCTTTACAAAAGCAGGTTTCAGTTTTCCTAGAACCTCCATTGTAGTAGAAGGTTTCAAAAACTCATCATGCTGAAAAATTTTAGGTTCTCCTTTTCTTTGAGGAATCCTAACGGGCAAAATTTCCTCAGCCAGTCTTCCGCTGTCCTGTGCCTTTTTCGCTTTATATTGAGAATGAAGAGCGAAAGCATCCTGTTCTTCTCTGGAAATCTGATATTTTTCGGCGAGGTTTTCAGCGGTTTTCCCCATGGCTTCAGTGCCATATTGTTTTTCCATTTCAGGATTGATAAAGCGCCATCCGAAACTGCTGTCATACATTTTTTGATCGGTGGCAAATCCGCCTTCACTTTTGGAAATAACATAAGGCCCGCGCGACATTCCTTCCACACCACCGGCAATGAAAAGATCGCCTTCATTGGATTTTATGGCTCTTGCTGCCTGAACAATCGCACTCATTCCCGAAGCGCAAAGCCTGTTGACGGTTTCGCCGGGAACCGTCACCGGAAGTCCAGCGAGTAACAAGGCCATTCGTGCCACATTACGGTTGTCTTCCCCGGCCTGATTGGCACAGCCGATAATGACATCATCAATTTGGTTTAAAGGCAAATCCGGGTTTTTGGAAATAAGATTCCGGATCACCGATGCGAGAAGATCGTCTGTTCTTACTGCGGCCAGGCTTCCTTTAAAATTTCCGATTGCAGTACGGGTTCCGTCAATGATATAGGCGTTTTTGCTCATAAAAAATGGAGTTATTTGAAGCCCAAAAGGTACGGAATTTTTTAGTAAAATATTCCGTCGGTTCGGTAATCAAAGGGATTTTGAAGTGTGGTAATCCAAATAAAGTGAAAGGCCACCAACAAAAAGTCTGTTATAAAATAAGTATTATGTTGCTAATTGTTAGTGAGATAGGTTTTTTTTGATATCTTTATACCACTAAATAATATATTTTATGAAAACAAACTACTTTTTATTTTTCCTGATGGCCCTGTTCGCCGGTAATGTATCGGCACAGGAAAGCATCTTAGTGATTAATTCCGGTACAAAACAAATTGCGCAACTGAACGCGGTTGATGGAACAGTAATGAATCCGGCTTTTATTGACATGTCAACGGTTTCCTCCGGAACGATTAAAGGCATTGCTCAGGTCGGAGACAAGATCTGGATTTCTGATCAAACCCAGGATAAAATCCACATCTACAATCTGGATGGGACTTTTTCATCTGTGATTACGGGCGGACTGGATAACCTTCGGGGTTTGAATGTGGTGAATAATGAAGTGTGGGTAACCAACGCCGGAAGCGGTAACAGTGCTACGGCCAATTCTATTGCACGGTTCTCTACTGCCGGAACATTCTTAGGTTATTATCCTTCTATTACTTCGCCATTTGATGTACTGGACAGCAAGAACGGATTTGTTTACATCAGTTCTCTCAGTAACAATGGTATTCAGAAAATGGATTATACCGGAAATGTCACCGGAAATTTTGTCGCACCCGGCTTTTTTCAAAATACCCAACAGATCAACTTCAACAATGCCGGGAATATGATTGTAGCGGTGTTCCAGAATCATTCCGGGGGTAATAACGCAGGGATTTATGTTTTATCGATTACGGATGCGAGTGTTTTAAATTACTGGCCGGTAACCGCAGGGCAACTGAGAGGTACTATTCAGACGGGCAATGGAAATTATTTATACAGCACCGGATCGGGGGTGTTCTCTATTGATGCCGCTACGGGAACAGTATCCTCTGTTGCCAGCGGGGCTTACCAGTACTTTACTAAAATTAATACCGCTGCCATGGGCACTTCAGAGGCAAAATCTACTGATGTTAAGCTATATCCAAATCCGGTGAGTGACCGCCTTTATATTACTTCACAGAAAAAAATTAAAGACGTGATGGTCTATTCTGCAGACGGTAAACTGCTAAAAAAGCTGTCTGAAGTAAAAACAGACCTTCTGGTTTCAGATTTACCACCAGGAACTTACTTTATGATGATGACCATTGATAACACTCAGAAATCAGTCAAGTTTATAAAGAAATAAAGAACGAAAAAAGCCTCTTCAGTGAAAAGAGGCTTTTTGATGGTTTTATTTACTGTATTTATTCAGATTTCTTTCCTGCATTTCTTCCGGCTTCCAGAATAGGAAGGTTTCCTTCGGTCGGAATATAAATGACAGTTTTATCGTTCAGATCGTTTTGCTGTCTTACCCAAAGATACTGAATGTACTTCTCTGACAGAGCGCCAT
>JAEYOX010000083.1 GCA_023411265.1 Bacteroidota bacterium
ACAGAAAAACTTACAAAAAAGCAAATTGGCAGATTCGCAAATCAGCAAATTCGCTCAGCTCTAAACAAATAACTGATTAATCGATTAACCAATTAACCCGCATTCAGTTCGTCGCTCAGTCATTAAAGCTATTGTATTTCCAAAACTCACTGTTTTTAATAATAATGTCGCAATAGGCTTTCGGGTGAAAATATCGATCCAGTCCACAACGGTGATGGTTATAAAATGTGGCTTTTCCTGATCTCTGATAACGTAACCGGCTTTCATGGGGTGGGTTTTATCAAAGATAATGATTTTTTATATGTGTGAGAGTCAGAGGGAATGGCTCAAAGTCAGGAGACTTTGCGCAGCGGGGGTAATGAAGTGCCTACCGATATAACTCTGGAAGACAAGACCACTTCCGAACAGGTGCGACTGATTGCCGAACTGGACGAAAAGGATAAATCCATCGTCTATGGGATGATTGAGACAATGCTCACTAAAAAGAAGTTTAAGGACTTCTTTAACAAGAACGTGGCTGCTCTATAAAAGCAAAAAAGCCACCCCAGTATTGAGACGGCTTCCTTTGATTTTCTTATTCATCAAACAATTTATTGTGCCTGACTTTCCCTGTGCTTTCGCCCTCTTTCAAAGTTTTTGTTTCTGAATATGGTTCCCATTTTTTAGACATAATTTTTGCCCAATACTCACTATCCTTGGGTTTACCAATAATAAACCAGTAATCATTTGCATAACCTGCACCATATGCATAAACATCTTTCTGATTGATGGTATCTTTCCAAACCTTGTCAGAAGGTAACAAATACTTAATCTGTTTTCCATTTTCTTTCTGATACTTAATATCTCTCCAACCTTCTTGAAATTTGAATTGCGTTTTTAAAACTCCTGATTTTGGAACTTCATAAACTCTGTTGCCTTCGCTATCATATTTTACCGCCTTACCATCCGCTTCATTAAACAAAACGATAACAGCACCTTCAAAATCATTTGGCACAATGAAAACTTCATTTTCGCCTTTATTACCCCAATATGATAATACTAACCACAAAACATATAAAAGAAGTAATGACCCTAATACTAACCCTATAATTTTAAAAAATCTTTTCATTAGTTCTGAGGGTTAGGGTTCTGATTCAAAAATGTCTTATTCCATTCGTCAGGTTTTACCCATTGACCATTTCGCATAACGCCAATAAAATTACCATTATCAGGGTTAATACGAATCTGCATATTGATATTCATTATTTGTTCTGGGGCAGGTCCAAAAAGAATAGTTGGGTTTTGGTCTTCACCAGCAGCTCGCACGTCCATATTGGTAAATGAACTACAAACTGTCTACTTTATTTTTAGATCTTTTTTATTTATTTCAATCATACACGTCTGAAACACTACCTATTATCTTACATCTAATTGATTAAATACGATCAATAAATAAGAACATATAACAAGTAAACCAATATTCATCAAAAGGAATATTATCTCTTTTTTATTTATTTTCTTATCTATATATACAATATTTACTGATAGAAGCAATCCTATTGCTATTCCTAAATATAAATCCGCATTTTCATCAAATCCGTAAATTGTAAGGTAACACATTAAACCAACGTATAACCAAATTAAAATGTTATTCAAAGGAGCAATATAATTTTTCATGGCTATTTCTCTTGTTTGTTTAACTCCTTTACCACGGCATTATATGCATTGAATTTATACTTATTATCAATTTCAGTATGGGAAGCATTTACAGGAATATTTAATATCTTTGTTTTTGAGGGGTCTTTTGCTTCAATATCTTCTCCTCCAATGGAACTTCCCATAAATCCATCTCTTTTATTATAATAATTAACAGCGGTTTTAACGTTAGAAGGAATATTATATTCTCTGTTTGTGAAGAAGCAAACACGCCTACTTGTGTGGTTGCGCTATTCAAATTATTGATAACACCAATGCCACTATAATCGATCCCTCCATCTTTATTAATCTTTCCAAAATTCTGTGCCTGAGTTCCTCCATTTGGAGGACTTTGTCTTCCAACCCTGATTAACAATAACCAGATTTTTTGTTGTTTTTTTTATTTCAACAGGCTCTAATCCCTCCAATTCTCTTGCGTCTATAACTCTATTACCACTAAAGGAATAGGGCGTCCACGTATTGTATTTTTCTGCAAGCGGGTCTATGTTAAAAAACCTTCCCATACTTGGGTAATAATTTCGCCATTTGGAGCTGTCCCAGCCAGTTTCCTGCTGCCTTTCTTGTCCTTGGAAAGCGTATAGGTAATTGGGCGATAAACTTCCAAAAGTACTTATTGTGCTTTCACCACCAAAGAGCAGCCCGAAGGGGTAGAAATCATTGCTGTCGGTTACTATTGGATTTTGGCTCCCTTCATCTTTATAGCTTAATCTCACCGAGCTTCGCTCCCAATCTTCGCCCAAAGTTGCACTTTGTTCTCGCTTGTTAAGGTGATCTTTGCCTCACGGATATTTATTTTTTAATGGAATCGGCGAACCACTTCGTCGGTTTATACTGGTAAATATATTCATTATTTTCAAAATCATAAAAACCTTCAGCGGTGGGAAAGAACTTTAACACATCCGTGAAATTGGTTTCAGTGGTGAAGGCGATGAAGGCTTCCATTTCGTAGGCATTCCCACCTGCATCCTGAAACATTTGCCATAACTCATCATCCCCTCCAGAGGAAGCGTAATGAAATCCATCCAGATATTCGGTGGAAGTAGTAAGCATCTGCCCACCCGGGCCTGTAGATACATAATTCTTTTTTAACTTTGTACAAATAGTCTAACAGTACAGTATCATGCTTACTATCTATGGCTGCCTAAATAAGCAGCAAAATATATAAAGACAGGCAAAGAAATAATAACATATAGTATAAGCATAATATCTGCTATTATTTTCTTAGTATTACTGAAGTTCTTTACTTTTTCTCGTATTTCTTCATGAGACGTAAATTTCCAATACCTTAAACCTATTAATAATATTATAGGAAGGCAGTATAACAACATTACATATTTATTATGTGGGATTATAGTATCATTATAAAATCTATCCAAAATAATCATTAAAAATGTTAAATTCCAAGATAAGATCCCACATGTTAAAATAATTCCAGACGCTTTATGGGTTCCATCTTTTTCAAAATACTTGTAAAAGTTAGTAAACTGGTAGTATAAATAATCAATAAGTATCATATATTCTTTTTAATAGCCCCGCTGCGCAAAGCCTCCTGACTTTGAGCTGCTCCCGCCTCGCCATTCTCACACTACAAATTTTTCGCCGCTCAGTCATTATAGCTATTGTATTTCCAAAACTCACTGTTTAATAATAATGTCGCCATAGGCTTTTCGGCTGAAAATATCGATCCCGTCCACAACGGTGATGGTTATAAAATTTGGCTTTTCCTGATCTCTGATAACGTAACCGGCTTTCATGGGGTGGGTTTTATCAAAGATAGCTAAAAAGCAAATTTGCTACCTTAACTGATTAACTGATGAATTGATGAATCGATTAACCGATTAAACAATTCAACGATTAACCCGCATTCAGCAAATCTGCAAAATCGCTACCAACAAACCAAGCCACTAAGAAGGCACCGACCTAGGAGCTTTTTGCGTCAAGGCAAATCGCAGATTCATCGATTCATTTAAAAATATTAAATAAGGAGAGAGATAAAAAGTAAGAATGATCCAAACTATTTTTATTTTTTTCACGGAGGCATTTCAGCAATCCGCTCCTCTAAACAATTAAACGATTAATCGATTAACCAATTAACCCGCATTCAGCAAATCTGCAAATCCGCTCTCAACTGATGAACTGATGAATTAATGAATCGATTAACCGCCTTTAGTGATTGGTGATTGGGGATTGGGGACTAGCGAATAAGCTAAAAAGCAAATTCGCAAATCAGCAAATTCGCTTAGTTCTAAACAATTCAACGATTAATCGATTAACCAATTAACCCGCATTCAGCAAATTCGCTACTAATCGATTAAACAATTAAACGCATACAAGCCTACAAGCAAATCTTATTTCCAACCGGATAACCGACCTGCTTGTTGAATCCATTTTTGAATTTCTGGTCGATTTACATCATCTAACGTTTTCAATTTTACGTATCTGGATTGATCACCGTCTCCCAGCGGTGGCTGTTCGTCAAATTTAGTCCCACTAA
>JAEYOX010000025.1 GCA_023411265.1 Bacteroidota bacterium
AGAGGAGATTTTAAACCGACTGGGTATTGTCTTCATGCCATTTTCCCTGTATTTTCATCACCTGTTCAATGGCATCTCTTACCGCGCCATGGCCTCCAAAAACGGGAGAAATGTAATCCGAAATCGCTTTCACCTCAGGAACAGCATTGGCGGGACAGGCTGCGATAGAAGCCATTCTCATAATGGATAAATCAGGAAGATCATCTCCCATCATCAGAATTTCATCATTTCGCAAATTATATTTGGCTTTAAAAAGTTCAAAATCAATCAGCTTGTCAGCCGATTTGGGATAATAATCCTGAATGCCCAGATACTGAATCCTGTGCTTTACGCCGGGATCGTCCCCTCCCGTAATCACCGCAATGGGATACTGATATTTGACTGCTTTCACAACAGCATAACCATCTAAAACGTTCATAACCCGGGACATATTTCCTTCCGGCAGCAGAAACACGCTTCCGTCTGTAAAAACACCATCTACATCAAATACAAAAGCTTTTATATTTTTTAAACGTTCTTTATAGCTCATACATTTCTTTTATAGATTGATTCATCGTTTTATAAATTTTAAGCGGAATGCCCTGCAAGAGTTGTTCGTGAAGCTGCAGTACCCTGAAATCATTTCGTACCGCAGGTCCGGTTTGTGCATCCTTTGGCGGCAGGGTGTTTATTTTATCTAAAGTTTCGTGAATTAAAGGCAGAAAATAACTGAACGGGATCTCCTGCGAGTCAGCTATTTCCTGTGCTCTGGCAAAAAGATGATTCACAAAATTACAGGCAAAAACCGCAGTAAGGTGAATGTATTTCCGTTTTTCGTAAGAACTTTCCATCACATTATCAGAAATGGAATCCGCCAGCGTTTTTAGCATCGTCAGATCGCTGTCCTGCTCCGCTTCCAGAAAAAAAGGAATCTTCCTGTAGTCCAAATTCTGATGCATTGTAAAGGTTTGTAAAGGGTAAAAACAAGCCTTCCTATACGTGCCTTTCAGAACTTCCATCGGAAGCGATCCCGAGGTGTGAGCTACAAGAGCTTTCGGGCTGCTGATTAGTTTTGAAACTTCCTCAATGGCATTATCGCTCACCGCAATGAGGTAAAGACCCGCTTCCTCAAGCTGCTCTGTGGAGTATGGAATGCCCAGTTCCTCTGAGATCACTTGAAGTTTTTCCTGATTTCTTCCAAAGAGTTGAGAGATCGGTAGATTATGCTGCACAAAAGCCTTAGCCAGATGATAAGCGACATTTCCCGAACCGATAATAACAGTCTTCATGATCACAAATATACTGTTTTTCGCTTTGGACTAAAAATTGGAGTAATAATTTTTTTAACTTTTAAGTATATTGTCCATCCAAAGAACGAAGTATCTGTATGAAGATAACTGACGCTGAAATTATTGCCATGATGCAGGAGGAACGAAGCCAAGAGAAAGGACTTCGGGTTTTGATGGATACTTACCAGAACAGGCTGTACTGGCATATCAGAAGATTGATTGTGGATCATGACTTAGCACAGGATGTTTTGCAGGATACGTTCATCAAAGTATATCAGAATTTTCATCAGTTCAAGCAGGAAAGCAAGCTATATACTTGGCTCTACAGAATTGCAACCAACGAGGCGCTGCAACAATTGAATAAACTGAAAAGAATGAACCGCACGGATGAAGATCCTGAATATCATCTTGTGAATATGGTGGCTGATAACGCCTCAGCAGAAGCCAATGAAATTCAGGTGCTGCTACACCAAGCAATTCAGACTTTGCCGGAAAAACAGAAACTTGTTTTCACGATGAGGTATTACGATGATTTGCCTTACGAGGAAATATCAAATATTGTGGAGATGTCAGTAGGAACTTTAAAAACCAACTATCATTACGCAAAGCAGAAAATAGAAACGTATATTAAAGAAAATTACCAAGAATAAAGTCTTCAAGATGAAACATTTAGATATAGAACAACTCAAGAGAGAAAACATTTATAAAACCCCGGATCAGTTTTTTGAAAAGATCCAGGAAAATGTAATGAAAGATTTCTCTGAAAACCACCAACCCCAATTTCCACAGATTGGGAGAAAAATCTATAGGAACTGGTGGTATGCAGCCGCCTCATTGGTATTAATTGCAGGAGCAGCATGGATGTTCAGCAGCACTCATTCAGAAGAAGACAGTTCTTTTATACAGAATAATACAGTGTCGGAAACACCCGAACGTTCGGTTGAAATTCAGAACACCATGGAACCGGCTACTGAGAATTATATGGTATTGGCCAACGATTTAACTATTTTAGCAGAAGAACATCAAAAAGAAGAACAGGCCACAGCGAAAACAAGCCAAACACCTGTGCAAAGAACAGAAGCTACCTTCACGGGCGCACAGCAGATAGAACAGATATTAGATGTTCTCACTGCCGAGGAAATTGCCTCGCTGGCACAAAATACAGAACAGGATATTTACTTGGATTTATATAATTAATTGAGAATCGGTAAAATGAGAAGATCAAGAAACATCATCAGCGTAATATTGATAGGATTTGTGGGATTTTTAAACGCTCAGGATATGAAAAACTGGCGCACCATGAAGCCGGAACAGCGAAAGGAGTTGATCAATAAAATGAGTTCGGAAGAAAAAATTCATTTGTTGAAAACATTCCGGCAAAAGATGATGATTGATGAACTGAAAGTTCCGGAAGCTAGGCAGGAAGAGTTTAAAACACTATACGAAGAATATCAGGAAAGCCAATCCAAAATAAAAAGTAAGTTTCAGCCTAAGCCTAATTACAGCACTATGACGGATCAGGAAGCAAAAGCTGAACTTGAGAAAAGTTTCACAGTAGGACAGGAACTTCTGAATAACAGAAAAAAATATGCAGAGAAGTTTCAGAAAGTAGTTAAACCTCAGCAGGTGTTGGAAATGTTTCAGAATGAAGGAAAAATAAGAAATAAAGTAATCAACAGGAATTCTGACACCCCGAAGAGAGGGGCTTCGAATACAGGAGAAATGAGAGAAGGGCGCGAGATGCGGAAAATCAGTACCGAATCTTCCGGAATCAGAAATCCAGAAAACAATACTAGGGCGAATAGCCAGCGCAGACGACCATAATAGTTTATTTTTTTAATGTTTGGGCGACCTTTGCAACACCATGCAGAGGTTGTCTTTTTTTAATAACAATCGAACGAAAAACACTAAATTTGCAAACTACTTATTAGCTTAGATGAAAAACATACGGAATTTTTGCATCATCGCCCATATCGACCACGGGAAATCAACACTTGCCGACCGGCTTTTGGAATATACGGGAACAGTTACCCAAAGGGAATTACAATCCCAAACGCTGGATGATATGGATCTGGAGAAAGAAAGAGGAATCACAATAAAATCTCATGCCATTCAGATGGATTATGAACTGGATGGTGAATCCTATGTCCTGAATTTAATCGACACACCGGGACACGTAGATTTCTCGTATGAGGTTTCCCGGTCCATCGCGGCATGCGAAGGAGCCCTGCTCATCGTAGATGCAGCGCAAAGCATCCAGGCACAAACCATTTCCAATCTGTATCTCGCTTTAGAAAACGATTTGGAAATTATTCCGATACTGAATAAAATTGACCTTCCCTCGGCCAATCCGGAAGAAGTAACCGATGAAATAGTGAACCTTTTGGGCTGTGAGCCGGAAGATGTTCTTCGTGTTTCCGGAAAAACCGGAGAAGGTGTTCGCGATCTTTTGGAACAGATCGTAAAAAGAATTCCTGCACCTGTTGGCGATCCGGAGGCACCACTTCAGGCTCTTATTTTTGACTCTGTTTACAATCCATTTCGCGGAATTGAAGCGTATTTTAAAGTTGTGAACGGAAATATCAAAAAAGGTGAAAAGGTAAAATTTATGGCGACAGGGAAAACCTATGATGCCGATGAGGTAGGAACCCTGAAACTCAAACAGGCTCCGAAATCTGAAATTAGATGCGGAGATGTGGGTTACATAATTTCGGGAATTAAAGATGCGCGGGATGTAAAAGTAGGTGATACCATTACAAGTGTTGAAAATCCTGCCACTAATGCCATTGAAGGGTTTGAAGAGGTAAAACCGATGGTTTTTGCCGGCATCTACCCTATTGAATCAGAAGATTTTGAAGAACTGCGCACATCCCTGGAAAAACTGAGACTGAACGATGCTTCTCTCGTTTTCGAGGCGGAAAGTTCGGCGGCTTTGGGCTTCGGTTTCCGTTGTGGTTTCTTGGGTATGCTTCACATGGAAATTGTTCAGGAAAGGCTGGACAGGGAATTTAATATGAATGTCATCACGACGGTTCCGAACGTTTCTTATTTGGGATATACCAAAAAAGATCCCGAAACCGCTATCCTGATCAACAACCCTTCGGAGATGATTGATCCTTCTGTGATGGATCGGGTAGAAGAGCCTTACATTAAAGCATCTATTATTACCAAATCTGATTTTGTGGGATCCGTAATGACCCTCTGTATCGAGAAAAGAGGAGAACTGGTGAATCAGTCTTATCTCACTGCTGAGCGTGTAGAATTGGTATTTAATATGCCGTTGTCGGAAGTAGTTTTTGACTTTTATGACCGTCTGAAATCCATCTCTAAAGGATATGCCTCCTTTGATTATCATCCTATAGGTTTCCGTGCTTCCAAATTGGTGAAAATGGATATTCTGATCAATGGCGATATGGTGGATGCACTTTCCTCGCTTATTCATGAAAGCAACGCTTATTATATCGGAAAAAAAATGTGTGAGAAGCTGCGGGAATTGATTCCCAGACAGCAGTTTGATATTGCAGTGCAGGCCGCACTGGGAACCAAAGTGATTGCCAGAGAAACCATCAAAGCCCTCAGAAAAGATGTTACTGCGAAATGTTATGGTGGGGATATTTCCCGAAAAAGAAAACTTCTGGAAAAACAGAAAGAAGGAAAGAAAAAAATGAAACAGATCGGCAGGGTAGAGGTTCCGCAGTCCGCTTTCATGGCAGTTTTGAAACTGAACGACTAATTAATACACAATAAAACTTTCGGCAACGGAAGTTTTTTTGTTATTTAGTCATATGAAAATCAAAGTTTTAATCAGCAGTCTTGCTCTCTTTTATATTTTATTTATAATAGCGATGTGGGAGTTTCAGCTGATAATTCCAGGAAAAGCAATTATATTCGGAGCGTTGTATGAAATAACAGCAATTCCGGTGTTATTATTGGTGCCGGTTCTTACGGTTCTTTTTGGTGTGATGTGGATCATGGAAGGAGCCAAAAAAAATCACTCTACGCATTTCTGATTTCTTCCGGGGCTTTGATATTGATTATCCTGATGACCATTCAGGATCTTTAGTATTGGTTTAGCGTTTGGGAAGGCCTTTGGCTAGGGCTCGATGGGCGCGTTCTATCGCTATTTTCTCTTTCCAGTGCATATATTTACCTTTGAATCTGGCTTTCATGAAATTATCAAAACCTCTTTGTGCGGTTAAATTCCAAAGTGAATGCGCTTTCACCGCCCAGCTTTTGTCCCAGGCACGCAGCGAAATAGAGAAACTGCCGTCCAGATATTTCATCCAGTGCCACCATCCTGTCGGCATGAAAAGCGTGTCGCCGTGTTCCAGAAAACATTCAATGCCTTCAATACCGTCCAACGCTGGAAATTTTTCAAAGTCTGGGTGTTCGATATCGTAATCCTCCAGCGCATACGTAGCGAAAGGAAGCTTGTACAGGCGTTCTTTCCATTTATAGTCGAACAGTAGCACATGTTTTCTTCCGTTAAAATGCGTATGGAAAATATGCGGCATATCAATATCAAAATGCATGAAAGTTACAGAGCCTTTTCCTCCGAAGAACATGCTGGGATATTTGTCGAGAAAACCACCCATGAGATCTTTTGGGAAAATGTAATCGTTTAATAGTTCAGGAGCGGCCTTTATGGGATCAAAGAAAAAAATTCTCAAATCCGTCGGTGTTTCTTTAATGAGGTCAATATACTCGGTAAATTTCATCTTTGCCGCTGCGGTATTGATGGGAGCAGCGGGATCCGCTTTGGAAGAATCGTACAAAGGAACCACGATATCTCCTACCGTGTTTTTCATAAAATCTAAATTCCATTTCTGGTAGGCCGGCCATTTTCTGGCCATGTTCCGAATCACGACGGGTTTTCTTTTCTTCAGATAATTTTCATAGAAATCTTCTCTGGAAATATCTTCCACTACATCAATTGGACTAAGGATGATCCCCATGTTGGTTAAATTTATCAGCAAAATTATTAATTTATTTTTCATCAATGAGAATAAATAACATTTTCATCAATGAGAAAGATATAGGTTTCTGCAGCTGTAACATTTCCATTGGGAAAGTTACTAATCTCAAAACAATTATATGATCAGCAGACTTTCCTTTCTTATTCTTTTAATGCCCTTTTCGATTATTTTCGCACAGCAAACGGTTTCTGGAAAAGTAAAAAATACCGACGGAGAACCGGTGGCCAATGCCAGCGTAACGGTGGAAGAAACCGGTAAAGACGCTATTATTGCGTATGCCATTACCAATTCAAAAGGGGAATATAAAGTGACTTTCACGAGTTCAGAATCGCAGGTAGATCTGAAGGTAAAAGCATTTAACCATCAAGCCACAACCAAAAATATCAAAAACAGCACTCAGAACCTCGATTTCACGCTTTCTTTACAGGCTACGGAAATAGAGGAAGTGCAGTTGAAAACACGGCTGATTACCAAAAGAGGGGATACCATCAGTTATGACCTCAAGTCTTTTGACACAAAAAATGACCGTACTTTGGCGGATGTCCTGAAAAGAATGCCTGGAATAGAAGTGAACAAAGACGGTTCTATTTTGTATCAGGGTCAGCCTCTTTCCAAGTTTTATGTGAACGGAAAAGATTTAATGGAAGGTGGATATGGTGTCGTGAATAATGCCCTTCCAAAAGATGCAGTGCAAAAAGTGGAAGTTCTGGAAAACCACCAGCCAGTGAAAATTCTTCAGGATAAAGTTCCTTCGGATCAGGCTGCAATTAATATCAAACTGAAAAGACAGGTAACTATGACCGGCAGAGGAGAAGTGGGGGGCGGAATTGCCGATCCTGCCTTATGGAATATAAAACTTACTCCTATGTTTTTCGGACAAAAGAACCAGTGGGTCGTCAATTATAAAACAAATAATATGGGCGAAACAGTGGAAAACGAAGGTAATATTTTTGCCTTCGGAAACCGTTGGGAGGGCAGAAGAAGTAATGCCTCACAAGCTGATTGGCTGAGCGTGGAACGTGCATCGGTGCCTAATCTTCCTGAGAAAAGATATCTGATGAATAATGTACATTTTTTGTCGGCTTATATTTTGACCAATCCGTTTAAAAATAAGGAATGGGAATTGAAAGCCAACGCCAGCTATACGAATAACGCGGTAGAAAGGGAATCCTACAGCGAACAATATAATAAACAATTAGACGTTCGGTCCACGGTGTATCGGGACAACCGGCTGTACACTAACAGAGCAAAAGGAGAGATGGTTTTCAGCAAGAACGCTAAAGAAGGTTTTTTCAGAAATACCACTACTTTCAATCAATTCTGGAATGCAGACAGAGCCACCGCCAATATAGCAGTAGGAGCTGCAGACAGGAACTCAGGGCAGGCACTGGAATCGCCGTCAACCAGTTTTGCCAATTCTTTAAGCACCATCATTCCATGGAAATCAAGAATGGTGAATGTGATGTCGTATATATCCTATCAGGACGATCATCAGGAACTGCGGCTTATTCCTGCATCATATTTTTCCGGACTTGCACCGGGATTTGATGAAGTGCATCAGAAATTCAACCTGACCACTTTTGAAGCTAATCACTCTGCAACGATGGGCTTTACCAAGAAATTCTGGACTTTCACTCCGGAACTAGGTTTGAGATATTCAAGAAACCGACTGGATTCTGAACTCTTCGGAATTCAGAATACCATTGTAAGTACTTTCGGAACGCAGTTTCAAAATGATTTGAAATTCATACACACTGTTCCTTATGCGGGATTAGGTCTGAATTTTAAAAACGAAAACTGGTCAGTAGGCATCCAGTTGCCGGTTAATGTCAACAATATTCAGGCGGAAGATCAGAAAAGAAAGGTGAATCAGGATTATACAAAAGTAACTTTTGAACCGTCAGGATTTATCCAATATTCTTTTGCCTCTTTTTGGAAAGCTGCGGTTTCAGGAAACATGAACAATAGTTTTTCTTCTGTTGATAATCTGTATTCAGGATTTATTATGACCAATCCTACCTTCCTGAATGCTATGAATGCTGACAACCCGATACTGGAAAGGGAATCCAGAAGAGTGGGAGCTCGGATAGAATACAGAAATCCGCTGAATAATCTTTTCTTTAACGTAAATTATAGTTTATCCGGATCCACAAGAAATCTTATCGAAGATTTTGAAGATGACGGAACTGGTTTTGGTGGAATGAAATACAGGCTGATGGACAATTCCAGCAAGGGGAATTCCGCAAGTGCGGAAATCGGGAAGTACTTCCCTAAATTCAAATCCAACGCTTCGGTTTCTTTCAGAAATGCTGATAGTTCTTCCGATAACTTCAGAAACGGAGCTTTCTTCGTGAACGAAAATGACTCACAAAATCTCACCTTCAAACTGAACAATGCTTTTTTCTCCTGGATGACGCTGGATTACAATTTTACAAAAGGATGGAGTTCCAATAACAGTGTTTTTGGAAAAACGAAAGCTTCGCAATACAATCACAATCTGGGATTGACGCTATTCCCGATTGAGCATCATTCCATTGCTCTGAACTGGGATCAGATTAATTATTCGCAGGCAGGAGAGCAATACAATAATGGATTTTATGACCTGACCTATCAGTTTGCATGGACATCAAAAAAAATTGATTTTGAACTGAAATGGTTGAATATTGCCAATCAAAAAACATTTGAAACCCTGAACGACAGTGCAACGTATATTACGTTGCAGCGCATCCGAATCCGCCCGAGTCAGGTAATGTTTACCGTGAAATTTAACTTTAAATAATTCATGAGATCCAATGCGTAATATAAAACTGCACATATGAAAGTTTTTCTCACAGTCCTGTTCTGTATTCCTCTTCTGGCCTTTGCCCAAATCAACCGTTTTATCTATGAATACACCTTCATTCCGAATATTCATGAGAAAGATTCTATAAAAAAAGAACTGATGGCTTTGGATATAGATACGAAAGGTTCTGTGTATCAAAGTATGGAAAAAATGGAGAGCGATTCCATAATGCAGGCAGAGATCAGCAAAATGTCCGGAAGGCGTGGCGGCAATTTTAATTTTACCAACAGAAGAAACTTAGGCAACAATATCAGCTATAAAGTAACCAAAGAATATCCTGATTTGAATGTTTTTCTTCATGAAAGAGTGGGAAGAGACCGGTATAAAATTGCTGAACATGAGAAACTCCACTGGAAAATAGAACCTGAAGTAAAACAGATCGGAAAATATAAAACACAAAAAGCAACCGCAGAGTATGGTGGCAGAAGCTGGATTGCATGGTTTGCGCAGGAATTGCCGTTTCAGGACGGGCCATATAAGTTTTATGGTTTGCCAGGACTTATTGTGCATATAGAAGACATTACCGGCTCTCATATACTGACTTTGGTCGGGAATAAAACGCTTCCTCACTCCCAAACTTCGGATACAACCTCTGAAATGCCTATACTCATGGAAAAAGAAATACCTGTAACCAAAGCACAGTTTACAAAACTATACCGGGAGTATGTAAATGATCCTGCCAAAAGTATGCGCCAAATGATGAACAACCGCGGCTCCAATATACGCACAGAGATACGGATGAGAACAGCAGATGGAAGAGAAATTTCAGATATGAATGAAATGGCCAGAATGATGGAAAAATCTGTGAAGGAAAATGAGAATAAGAACAACAACAGGATAGAGCTTAATCTCTATTGATATTGTAACAAATCCATAAAATAGTGTACTAATTAAAAGAACTTAACATAAAAATTCAATGAAAAAATACTTTTCTGCATTCTTAGTTTTATCCTTTTTAGCAATGAATGCCCAGCAGTCGGCCAACAGGTTTTTCTATGAACTGACTTTCAAACCGAAAAAAGAAAAACCGGATACCGAAAAAGTAATGACCAGTCTCGATATTACAACGGATAAATCTATATATCAGGATTTTACCATTCCTGCCCAAGATTCTATCATCAAAATGGAAGTAGAAACAATGGAAAAAAGCGGAGCATGGAAAGATATGTCCAAAAGCATCAAGATGCCGAAATTTTCATATAAAATTTATAAAACCTATCCTGATATGACGGTGAGCTATATGGACAGAATCAGTACTAAACTTTTCAAATACGACGATCCGGTTACTTTTAACTGGAAAATTCTTCCTGAGAAAGAAAAAATCGGAGCTTACAATACTCAAAAAGCAACCACTGAATTTGGTGGCAGAAAATGGACTGCATGGTTCTCCCCGGATCTCCCTTTTCAGGATGGCCCATATAAATTTCATGGACTTCCCGGCCTTATCGTGAAAATAGAAGATGACGGAAAAAATTATTCATGGACTTTACAGGGAAATAAAAATGTAGAAAACTGGGAGGAGTTTTCCTATGCAGAGAGAACTAACAGCAAATACGGGATGAGCAACACTGCGGTAGCCACCACGAAGGAAAAATTTACTAAATCTTACGAGAATTTCAAAGCAGATCCATTAGCGGAAGCACGACCTTACATGACACCGGAATTCCTGAACAGAACCATGCCCGGATCTAGCAAAACGTTTGGCG
>JAEYOX010000001.1 GCA_023411265.1 Bacteroidota bacterium
GAATCGGAAGAAGCTGGGGTTGTCCTGCGATTCCCAGAGCGTTGGCAAAATCTATTATTGATACCATAAAAGAAGAGAATTGCCTGTTCATTTATTATCCGGATCAGGAATATTTGAGCTCTTCACACTGGCTGAAAACAATATAAAATAAAAAAGGATTTCTCAACGGAAATCCTTTTTTTGTACCTGCAACTGAATTTTAAAACTTCACATCAAAACCTAAATAGATGTGAGCCGGCATGATGGGTGCGTACACCATTCCGCCATCGAAATAATTTCCGAAAGGATCGGCTGCATCAATGATCGGGTTTTTCTGTGTGTAAGAAGTCAGGTTTTCACCACCGATATACACTCTCATTTTATCATTGAAATTTTTCGCAATCTGGGCATTTAATGTAGAAAAAGAACCTGAATATTTTGGCAACTGAAATTCCGAAGGATTGGTTCCCATTTCCGGAAGCCGTTGTTTTCCAACAACATTCAATGTAGTATCGAATGACCAGAAACCTCCTTTTTCATTTTTCGGTGTGGCATAAGCAAGATTCAGAAAACCCCGATGTTTCGCCATAAAAGGAACTTCGCGGCGACCGCTGGCATAATCTGCCTGTACATCATAATACTTATAAGCTAGCCGAACTTCAAAATTTCTGATTGGCGTGAAATCCCATTGCGTCTGAAAACTGTTGGCAAAGGAAGTTCCGTTCAGATTATAGAAAACAATTTTCTGCGCAGATTGATCAAGATCCAGAAGAACCTGTTCCTGAAAATCGGTGCGGAAAAAATCTGCAACCACGGTAGATTTTCGGCCTAAAAACTGGAATTCCTGCTGAAGACTCGCGCCATAGTTCCATGCAATTTCCGGTTTTAAACCATAGATTTCACCACCATTAGGAATAATTTCTATCATTCTGTTCGATGCAAAATAACTCTGACTTTCCGCAAAAACATTGGCTGTTCTGAATCCTTTTCCTGCCGACAACCGGAGAATAGTTTTGGGCGTGAAATCATATTTGAAATTCAGTCGCGGAGTAAACTGAGTTCCTGCCAGATTATGAAAATCGGTTCTTGCTCCGGCTACCAAGGTATAATTCGTTCCTGTCAGCGTATATTCAAAGAACAAACCCGGTACGGTTTCGGTACGTTTGAAATTTTGAGTAAGATAATGTTCATCATAACGATCATATAGAAAACTTGCTCCTGTTTTGTATTTATGATTGGTATTTCCAAAAATACTTTCAAAAATAAGATTAGAATAAAAAGTATTTTGTTTTCCAAAATAATCCCTCAGCCCAAAAAAACTATCCTGCTGATGGTAGGTAAACTGATTCATCCAACCAATACTCTGATATGGTTTTCCCTCAAAAATATGGCCGGTTTTGTTCCAGACCTGAAATCTGGAAATATCAATTCCGACACCATAACTGGGCTGAGAAATCTGAGGCTTTTGCCAGTCGTAATCCATTTGTCCTGCTTTTCTTTTATCCTGAAGGAAATTGATTCCGAAATGAGTAGCCCAACCTGAATGATCGAGGTCTGTATAATTAAGCAGATAAGTAGCGTTCAATTGCGTTCCGGTTGGCTGATCCAGAAAACCATCATTATTGTGATCTGATTTAACTAACGTTCCGTTGCCGTGCAGCAAAATGCTTTGGCTCCAGTGCGGAGTTAAATTTGAAGTATGGGTAACATTTGTTTCAGTTCTCGCATTGGAATCTGCAAAGAGATTTAGAGACGTTTCGGGTTCGCTGCTGTGTTTCAGAAGTTCGGTGTTTATCTGCCCTGTAATACTTTCATACCCATTAGTCACTGTACTTCCGCCTTTGGTAAGTTGAATACCCCCGATCCATCTTCCGGGAATAAAATTCAGCCCGTAAGGTGAGGCCAGTCCGCGAATTTCAGGTAGCAATTCTTTCGTAAGCGAAGTATATTTCTGGTCCAGACCCAGCATTTTGAGCTGTTTAGTTCCCGTAACAGCATTGCTGTACGAAACATCTACAGTAGCATTGGTTTCGAAACTTTCCGATAAATTACAGCAGGCAGCCTTCAAAAGTTCTTTTCCGCTGATGTTAAAAGTCAGTCCAACATCTTTTCTACTCAATGCAGTAGCATCTCTTTCTTTGGTCACCGTCACGCCTTCGATGCTATTGTCATAATGATCTGGATAATCGGACAAATCTTTCCGCTCAACATTCTGAGAAGGTTGTTCATCCAAATGCACCAGCGGGTTTTTTTCGCCAAAAGCCAATGTTCGGCTGTATACACAACATGCCGGCAAATTCTGATACGCTTTTTCCGTTGATTTAAACATTTCATTGTCGTGTCCTACCCCAGCAATTTTTTGCAAAATAGCTTCGGCAGAAGTCTTAGATGGATCCAGTTGTAAAGTAATCTTCTGAGTAGGAGCATCCCAAACTGCCACTTCTGCACCTGCATCTAAAGCTGCTTTTTCAATCCTGTTTTTGCAGGACACACAATTTCCTTTTACGAAATATTGAAGTTCAGGGTTCTTCTTTTCTGTTTTCAAAAAAGAAGGTTGCCGTTCATAATGACAACAATCTGGTAAACTATTGTAAATTTCCTGTGTCGTGCTGTATCGTTCATTATCATGTCCTGCATCTGCGATTTTCTTCAATACTACATCAAGATTAGTTTCGCTTTCGTTAAATTCTACATTAAGAATCTTGGTAGAAGCATTCCATGTAGCTGTTGTTGCGCCTGCATTTTTGGCAGTAGTTTCTATACGATCCTTACACATTCCGCATTCGCCTTTCACCAAAACCGAGTGGGCAACATTTTGTGCAAAGATAAAATTAGCAAAGAATAATGCTATGATAATTAAGCTTTTAAATAAAAGTTTCATTGTGAAATAAGTTTAATTTTAATAAAGTGAATTTCCCAAAAGAAGCTTCCGGCATTGCTGCGGAAAAGACGTTCTTTTGGCTGTCAATTTTAAAATTAAACTATTTCGGGGGGTGCCAGATATTGGAATTGGCATCTAGGATATCAGGAGTACTATGAGTGAAAGCTTTCTTTTCCGAAGGTAAAATCTTAGAATTATTCGTCTGATAACCGGAAAGAGGAACGGAAAAAAGAGCAATATGCAGATGGCAAGCCGTGCAAGTAAGGCATCCTTCACAGGAATGTTCTTTACTGCCTGAATCGTGACATGGTTTTTCCTGAATTTCCTGCGTTGGGTGGCAGCAGTCCTCGGAGCCAGAATCTGTTGTACAACAAACGGATTCCGATTGCGCAAAGACCATTTGTTTAGGTGTTATTAATAAACCTAAAGCAAGAATTAACAGAAAAATGTTCAGTTTCTTTGCCATTGATGCTGCAAAGTTACTGTTTTTATTTTAATGGTGCTCCTACCGCAATATCACAACGGTGGCCAGGTTCTCCATGGGGAGGGTTCATTCCCGGTGCTGTAGTAGTTGGGATTGCATTTTCTGCAGCCGGAACAGGATTGGAAACCGGAGTAATGGTTTGCGTTTGTTGCGGTGCTGCTGCAGGTGTAGCAGGAGCGCTACTCAAAGGAGCTCCTACGGCAATATCACAACGGTGGCCGGGTTCACCATGTGGTGGATTCATTCCTGGTGCAGTTTTTTTCGCTGTTGGTTGAGGAGCCGGTTGTGGAGCAGGAGCCGGTGTTGGAACCGCAACCGGAGCTGGCGCATTAGCAGTTCTGGATTGTGCTAATGGATTAGTGTTGAAAGCAGCGGCAGGTGCCGGAGTAGCCGCTTGGGTGACTGAAGGTGCTGAATTTAGTGGAGCACCCACCGGAATATCACAGCGGTGTCCGGGTTGTCCGTGTTCTGGGTTTAAACCGGAAGAGGAACTGGCCGCAACGGTATTTGATTCACCGTGCGTATTGACCACAGCAGAGTCTACAGTTCCCGAATCATTAGATGTAACAGCATTTTCACTTGCTTTTGTATTGGTTTTTTGATCTTTAGAACAAGCAGAAAGGATTATTCCTGATGCAAGTAAAATATTTAAATAGTATTTCATTATATTTTAAATTTTAATAAGTAAAAGCATCAAATTTAGTAAAATTTTATAAATGATTTTTTTAATAAAGGAAATTAATGTTTTACGAGAAGCCTGAATCCTTCACCGTGAACATTGATAATTTCTAATCCGTCGTCATCTTTCAGTAGTTTTCGAAGCTTGGCAATGTAAACATCCATACTTCGAGCGGTAAAATAATTTTCTTTTTTCCATATTTTTCTCAATGCAAGATCTCTAGGCATAAAATCATTCCGATGAATGCAAAGCAGTTTAAGGAGCTCATTTTCTTTAGGAGAAAGTTTATATTCGTTATCGCCTACTCTTAATTGTCGCAACATCGAATCAAAATAAATGTTGCTGAGTTTGAACTGTTCCTGTTCCTCGTTTTCAATCGTACTACTGCGCTGCAGAATTGCTTTTATTTTATAAAGAAGCAACTCGGTATCAAAAGGTTTGGTAATATAATCATCTGCGCCAATTTGATATCCTCGCAGAATATCTTCCCTCAAGTTTTTTGCGGTCAGGAAAATAATGGGAGTATTTTTATCAATTTTTTTCACATCCTCCGCCAGACTGAATCCGTCTTTTTTAGGCATCATCACATCAAAAATACAAATATCGTATTCGTTTTCTGTGAATTCTTTCAGTCCCTGTTCGCCGTCTTTTGCCAAGGTGACTTCAAAATTATTTATAGTTAAATAATCTTTCAGTACAGCACCGAAACTTTGGTCGTCTTCCACTAATAAAATCCTGTTGTTCATTTTATTTTGTTTTTGGTTGTTCTTAATTAATTTACATTCATAGGCAATTTTATGGTAAAGGTACTTCCTTTTCCTTTGTGAGAATCCACCAGAATTTGTCCTTTGTGGAGTTCGATAATTTTTTTGACATAGGAAAGTCCGAGGCCCTGCCCTTTTACATTATGAATATTTCCCGTTTCCTCTCTAAAGAATTTTTCAAAAATTTTCTTTTTATTATCACTATCCATTCCGATTCCTTTATCGGAAATTTCGATGATATACCAATGATGGTCACTTTTGGTTTTCACTGAAATTTCCGGAACTCCGGGCGAATATTTATTGGCATTATCCAAAAGATTGATCAGCGCATTGGAAATATGAAATTCATCTACTTTTACAATGTACCGATCGGCTGTAAACTCCTGAGTAATGATGCCGTCGCGTTGAGCTACTATGAGGCTGAAGCTTTCTGTAATTTCTCTGATAAGATTCCGAAGATTGGTTTCCTTCAGGAAAAGCTGCACTTCATTTCTTTCCAACTTGCTCATGTTCAGGACATTCTCAATCTGTTTTTTCATCCTGAGATTTTCCTGTTTAATCAAATGAGAATAATATTTCACCTTCTCAGGGTTGTTGGATATTCTGTCATTCGCAAGCGAATCCGTAGCGACAGAAATCGTAGCCAAAGGTGTTTTAAATTCATGTGACATATTATTGATGAAATCCGTCTTTATCTCCGCTATTTTCTTCTGCTTCATCATGTAATTAATCGAAATAATATAAATACCCAGAATGGTGAGAAGCGACAAAAACGTTCCCAAAAGCATCGGCAGATTGTTTTTCGCCAGAGAATATCCTTTTCGCGGAAAAACCAACGCAAGACTGAACTGAATCTGATCCTTGCTGTCCAGATAAAGCGGAAAGGAATAACTTTCAGCATTTTTTTCATCTTTATAAATGTTGCTAGCTACTTTGGTAAGCTGATTTTTACTGTCCAAAATTCCGTAGCCGAATTTTGTGTCAATACCGTTCATTTTCAGCTCTCTGGACAGAAGTGAATCCACTGTGGCAGGATCTACCCTTTGGTCTATTGGTAAATCTTTGACATTAAGCATAGCAAATTCCCGGAAATTAAATTCTCCGCTCTCGATCTTTGAGTTTTGCTCGGCAGTTAGTAATTCCGGCGTATCCTGATTTTTTTTGATTGTAATCAATGCTTCATCTGTATACATTTTCGTGAGATTCAAGCTGTCGCCTTCTGGCGAAATCGGGATACTTTGTTTTTCGATAATGTTTTTATACGTAGTAATCTGTCTTTTGCTCGCTGAATCTTCTACCGTTTGAATGAGCGTGAGCGCAGGCTGATCTGCATTAGCAATAGCCTCCTGATCAAAATTCTTATATCTGGAATAGTATTTTTCCACTTCAAGATCATTTATCTTTTTGACAGAAGATTCCAAAGAGGCATGAACTTTATTGGAAAAATCCTGCTCCAAAGCCTCATAATACCCTTTGAGCCAATAAAATTGAAGTGCTACAAACACGATTAAGGAAATCGTCATAAACACTGATATGATGGGGATGAATTTATTGTTCATTCAAAAATTAAGTTCAAATGTTAAAATTAATGATTTTAACAATATAAAAACACAAATCTTCACAATATATTGTACATATTGTTTTAAAAAATTTGCTTTTAACAGTTATTTTCTAATTCTACAAGACAACGGATGCAGGAAACAACTCTTCATCTATAAAATATTGTATGATGGCCTTCTTCATCAAAATCTGTTGTTCATTTGGTTTTAAATCGGGAAGCTCATCCAATGTTTCAAAATGCGGATAACCGTCCTCATCGTAATGAGAAAACCTGTAATAGCCGAATGGTTCCAAAAGTCGGCAAACCGCAATATGAATCAAGTTTAATTTATCGTCTTTTGAATATTTTTGTTTTCCACTTCCTAATTCTTGAATGCCTATAAGAAAAAGCAGGGTATCTATTGTCGGATTTTTATCCGTATCAAAATTTTCATGGAAAAAATGCTCCACTTCTTTCCAAAGTTCTGTTTCGTTCATTGTTTTTTATTTTCTAATTTCAGGAGGAAAGCGAATTCTAAAGCGTCTTCCTTCAGACTTTCAAACCGTCCGCTTGCTCCACCGTGGCCGGAGCTCATATCGGTTTTAAACAATAAAATGTTATCGTCAGTTTTTAATTCACGTAGTTTGCATACCCACTTTGCTGGCTCCCAATATTGCACCTGTGAATCATGAAATCCTGTTGTCACCAGAATATTGGGATATTTTTTCGGCTCCACATTATCGTAAGGGGAATAGGATTTAATATAATGATAATACTTCTCGTCTTTTGGATTTCCCCATTCGTCAAATTCCCCCGTTGTGAGCGGAATAGTTTCATCCAACATAGTGGTAACGACATCCACAAATGGAACCTGTGCAATAATTCCGTTAAAAAGTTGTGGCTCCATATTGATCACAGCGCCCATCAACAGACCGCCTGCACTTCCGCCCATTGCATATAAATGTGCAGGGGAGGTATAATTTTCGGAAACAAGAAATTTCGCAGCATCTATGAAATCATAAAAAGTGTTCTTTTTTTGAAGCATTTTTCCGTTTTCATACCAGTTTCTTCCTAAATATTCACCGCCGCGAATGTGGGCAATAGCATATATAAAACCACGGTTCAATAATGAGAGTCTGACGTTGGAAAAACTTGCGTCCACCGTGTGTCCGTAACTTCCGTAGCCGTAAAGCAGCAATGGTGTTTCCGCAGATTTTGCGGTGTTTTTATGATACACCAGCGACACTGGTACATTGGTTTTTCCATCTCGTGATGGCGTCCATATTCTTTCAGAAATATAATTTTCAGGATGAAAATCTTCGTCCAAAACTTCCTGCTGTTTCAGCAGCACGGTGGCTCTTGTCTCCATATCATATTCGAAGGAAGCATTCGGTTGGGTTAAAGAAGTATAACCATATCGGAGTTTGGTGGTTTCAAACTCCAAATTGATTCCGATATAAGCCGTGTATGCAGGATCTAAAAATTTAAGATAATGCGATTTTCCATCTATCTGATTGATGATATTAATTTGCAAAAGACCTTCTTTTCTTTCTTCTAACACCAGATGTTGGGCGAAAATCTCAAACCCTTCCAACAAAATTTCTTCCCTGTGGGGAATGAGATCTTTCCAGAATTTCATATCACAATTTTCAACGGAAGTTTTCACCAGTTTAAAATTGAATGCACCGTCCGCATTCGTGATGATATAAAACTCGTTCTGATAATGCTCAATAGAGTATTCCAGCTCATTCTCTCGGGGTTGTACTATTTTCCAGTTCGCAAAAACCTGATCTGCAGGGATGAACCGATGTTCATCTGATACGGTGCTTGAACTGCCGATAAAAATATACTTCAATGATTTTGTTTTATAAACATTCACATCAAAGGCCTCGTCCTTTTCATGAAATACCAGAACATCCTGTGAAGGATCCGCCCCCAGTTCGTGCCGGAATACTTGGAACGCACGCAGATTCCGGTCTTTTCTGATATAAAAAAAATGTTTGTTATCATTGGCCCACACTACTTTACCGGTGGTATTCTCAATGGTGTCGGACAAGGTTTCTCCGGTTATCAGATTTTTGACCCTAATGGTATAAATTCTTCTTCCTACCGTATCCGTAGAAAAAGAAGCCAGTTGGTTATCGGTGCTTACAGCGGCACTTCCAAAATCAAAATAAGAATGTCCTTCGGCAAGAAGGTTCGTATCAAACATCACTTCTTCTGGGGCATCTAAGGTATGATACTTTCTGCAGAAAATTGGATATTCTTTGTCCTGCTCGTACCGCACGATATACCAATAATCATTAAAAAAATACGGAATGCTTTCGTCATCTTTTTTGTACCGAGCCTTCATCTCCTCATATAATGATTCCTGAAGATCTACTGTATCATTCATCACAAAAGCAAGATATTCATTTTCCTGTTCCAAATACCGGACGGTTTCGGGATTGTCTCGTTCATTCAGCCAGAAATAATGGTCAATGCGCTGATCGCCATGGATTTCCAGAATGGTTTTTATTTTTTTTGCTTGCGGAGGTTTCATTTGAATGATATAAAAATCAAAATTATAATAAAAAAGCCATCTCTTCACATTGAAAAGACGGCTTTGTAAAAATTTCTAAATATTTATTTGCCCAGACTTCTGATGTATTTTTCTATTGCCATCGTCATAGAAGGATTTTCTTTTGTAGGTGCCATCACATTCACAATCAGACCTGCTTCTTCTGCGGCACTTTGTGTAGTAGTGCCAAAAACAGCAATTTTGGTGTCGCCCTGTTTAAAGTTTTCAAAATTCTGATACAGTGAGCGGATCCCCTGCGGACTGAAGAATACGAGCATATCATAATCTTCTATGCTAATATCGGAAAGATCCGAACACACGGTTCGGTACATAATGGCCCTCGTCCAGTCGATATTAGCTTTATCTAATGTAACTGGAATATCAGGACTCATCACATCGGACGTAGGAATGAGATACTTTTCAGAAGGATACTTTTTAAAAAGAGGAGCCAGATCAGAAAAGTTCTTTTCTCCAAAACTGATTTTTCTCTTTCTATAAATAATATGTTTCTGAAGATAATTGGCCACCGCTTCACTTTGGCAAATATACCTCATCGAATCCGGTACGCTGAACCGCATTTCTTCGGCCAGGCGGAAATAATGATCAATAGCGTTTTTGCTGGTGAAGATAATCCCTGTATATTGGGAAAGGTCAATTTTTTGCGTCCTCAGTTCTTTATTATCTACCCCTTCTACATGAATAAAAGGTCTGAATTCTATTTTTATTTTCTCTTTTTTTGCCATTTCCAGGTATGGAGAGGATTCATTAGGAGCAGGCTGAGATACAAGAATAGATTTTATTTTCATGTCAATTTTAGTTAAAAAAATAAAAGTTTCCATAGGGCCAACAACGGCACGAATTGGAGGGTGCAAATATACAAAATTTTATAATACCATTCTGAGGGGAAAACCTTCTGAGGGTGAAACAAATAGAACAGATTTTTAAAAGCAAAAACATAACAATACCCCAAAATATAATAGGGAAACGCTTCTGCCTTTGAGATGCCAAAATAATAATGAACTATTACAATCATCACAACAATTAACGAAATCACAAAATAAAATTTGGTAGCAGCGAAATAGAACCCAGGCCACCTTTTGGCTTGACCGATACTTTGATAAAACAAATAACTTAAAATCATTCTAACAAAATAAAACAGAGAAATAATCAGCAATGTAAATCCGAATTTATTCAGCTGATACCCAATAACATGAGTTTCAGCAACGATTTTAGGGACCACGGGAATATACTGCGAAATGAGCACGGAAAGTACGACACAGTACACCAATGAAACAATCAACCAGCTTAAAATATGATTGCTGGAGTCTTCATAAGACTGCACTAGAAACTCCTTTATTGTAGCATCACGTTGCAGGGAAATAATCATAAAAAGATACAGAAAACAACAACCAAGCAATATAAGAAGTACCCAATCGTTATCTTCCATAATTCTGATGGTGCTGATGACATTCAGTGCCAATATCAAATTGTAATTTTTTGCAAAAGTAGAGATTATTTTAAACACCCTAAATAGCAAAAGTTGAAATACGCTATCTTTGCACCTGAAATGAAGAAGCTCGTCATTATACCTACTTATAACGAAAAAGAAAACATCCGCAACATCATCGACGCGGTGCTGGCTTTGCAGCAGGAATACCATATTCTGGTAGTGGACGATTCTTCACCAGACGGTACTTCAGAAATTGTTAAAAACCTTCAGGAAAAGTATCCTGCCGAGCTTTTTCTCAGTGTGAGAAAAGTGAAAGACGGCCTGGGTAAAGCTTATATTCACGGTTTTCAGTGGGCTTTAGCAAACGAATACGACTACATTTTTGAAATGGATGCCGATTTTTCGCACGATCCCAAAGACCTTCCCAAACTTTTCGAAGCCTGCAAAAAAGGCGGAATGAGTGTGGGCTCACGGTATTGTAACGGGGTAAATGTGGTGAACTGGCCTATGGGAAGAGTGCTGCTCTCCTATTTCGCTTCCCGATATGTCCGGTTCATTTTAGGAATTCCGGTCTATGATACTACCGCAGGTTACGTTTGTTTTTCGCAAGAAACGCTTAAAAAAATCGGACTACACAAAATAAAACTGAAAGGTTACGGTTTTCAGGTAGAGATGAAATTCAGGGCGTATAAACAAGGGGTCAAAATCATTGAAGTGCCTATCATTTTCACCAACCGAGTACAGGGAGAAAGTAAAATGAACGGAGGCATTATTGGTGAAGCTATTTTCGGAGTTCTGAATTTAAAATGGAAATCAATGATCAACCGGTTATAAAATCATGAATAAACAACTCCTGTTACTTTTGCTGATAATAATCACCTCTGCCTGTACGGAATATGTTGAAGTGCCGGAAAAACCTCTATCCAAAAATAAAATGGCAGAAATAATAGCCGAAATGAGCCTCCGGCAGCAGGAACTGTTGGCCGAACCCGGAAATCAAATGCAAAAAGAAACCCAAGATATTTTGAAAAAACAACAGATAAAAGTTGAGGATTTTACCGAAAGCTACAAATATTATATCATGAAAAAAGAAATGGATGATGTTTTGACTAAGGCTCAGAACATTATTCAGAATGAACATCCGGAAGCGAAAAAATTCATCGAAAAGAAACTGAAAGAAAATCCGCAAAACACTCCTGCTCCAAGATAAATCAATATGCAGCCATTTTTTGAAATAGAAAATAAAACAGAAAGCAAAGCCAGAGCCGGCATCATCACTACCGCCCACGGTAAAATTGAAACCCCGATTTTCATGCCCGTCGGAACAGTTGCTTCTGTAAAAACCGTTCATCAGCGCGAACTGAAAGAAGACATTAAGGCTGAAATTATCCTCGGAAATACATATCATCTTTATCTGCGTCCGGGAATGGAAGTGATGCAAAATGCAGGGGGACTTCATCAGTTTATGAAATGGGATCTTCCTATCCTTACAGATTCCGGTGGGTATCAGGTTTTTTCGCTTTCAGATTCAAGGAAAATGACGGAAGAAGGCGTTAAATTTAAATCGCATATCGACGGCAGCTTTCATTTTATTTCTCCGGAAAAATCGATGGAAATCCAAAGACAAATCGGTGCCGATATTTTCATGGCCTTTGACGAATGTACTCCTTATCCATCAGAATACAATCAGGCAAGAAATTCAATGGAACTCACCCATCGTTGGTTGAAAAGATGCATTAATTGGTGCGAAGAAAATCCGGAAATTTATGGGCACAAACAACATTTGTTTCCTATTGTTCAGGGTTCTGTATTTTCAGATTTAAGGAAAATTTCTGCCGAAGTGATCTCAGAAGCAAATGCTGTAGGAAATGCCATTGGCGGACTTTCAGTTGGCGAGCCTGAAGAAGAAATGTACCGCATCACCGATATTGTAACCGATATTTTGCCGGTAGCAAAACCAAGATATCTAATGGGTGTCGGAACGCCATGGAACATTTTGGAATCTATCGGTTTGGGAATTGATATGATGGACTGCGTTATGCCGACCCGAAATGCCCGAAATGCAATGCTTTTTACATGGAACGGTGTAATGAACATGAAAAATGAAAAATGGAAAAACGATTTCTCAGAACTGGATGAATTCGGAACCAGCTTCGTGGACAAAGAATATTCGAAAGCGTATGTAAGGCATCTTTTTATTGCCAAAGAATATTTGGCCAAGCAAATCGCATCTATTCATAACCTGGCATTCTATCTGGATCTGGTGAAAACGGCGCGCGAACATATCGTCGCAGGAGATTTTTATGAATGGAAAAACTCTGTTACGCCGTCTCTCAGACAACGTTTATAAAACATCAAAAAATAATGGGAATTATTGACAGATACATCATCAAAAAATACCTCGGAACGTTCGGGTTTATTTTGCTGTTGTTGTCTGTTGTGGTTCTGATTATTGATGTTCAGGCGAAAAAACCGAGAATCCAGGACAACGGTTTCGAACTGTCTCATTTTCTGATCAATTATTATCCCTTTTGGATCATTTATCTGATCATGACTTTCATGTCGATTCTGGTTTTTATTTCCGTTATTTTCTTCACTTCCAGAATGGCCAATAACACGGAAATTGTGGCCATCATCAGTAGTGGAGCCAGTTTTCATAGGTTTGCGAAACCTTATCTCGTTACTTCCCTATTTATAGCTATTGCATCATTGCTCATCAATCATTTTGTCTTGCCTTGGGCCAACGTGAAAAAAAACGAACTGGAAGTATATACCTACAGTGCTGCCAACCGTGAAAAAATAATCGGAAGTGCGCCGGTTTCCACCCAAATTAATAAGGACGAATTTATTTTCATCCACAGTTATAACAAAAAAGAAAAACGCGGTTCCGGGTTTGCTTATAAAAAATTTGATAAAAATAAAAAACTGGCTTATCAGATTTTGGCATCGGAAATGAACTGGGATCCGGAGCAAAGGATTTTTATCCTCACCAATTTTCATGAGAAAACCATAAAGAAAGATGACACCGAGCGCTTAAACAATGGTACACAAATGAGCCGCTCTTTCGGCTTTCCTCCGGAAGAACTTTTTCCGGATGTGCTGCTGAGCCAGAGTAAAACAACACCAGAACTGGTCAATTTTATTAACAGAGAACGGGAAAAAGGAAACAGCAACCTGAATACTCATTTGAACGAACTTCATCAGCGAACTTCCATGCCTGTCGCCGTTATTGTGCTAACTTTTTTGGCTTTATCACTTTCATCAGAGAAAAAAAGAGGTGGATTGGGCGTGAATTTAGCGATAGGAATTTCACTTGCTTTTGTCTTCGTATTTTCATTTGAAGCACTCAAAATTGTTTCTGAAAATAAAACGCTGCCCCCATTGATTGCTATGTGGCTTCCGAATATGGTGTTCACGCCGCTAGCAGCTTATTTGTATCTGAAAAGAGCCAATCAGTAAAGCAAAACAATTTCTTTATGGAAGAATTTCCGAATGCCTTCCTTCTCTAAATTAATCCACAAGTACCCTTCGGAATCAACTTGCTGAATGATGCCATTTTGACGTACTCCACTGATTTCAAAAACAGAAATTTTATCCTTTCTGAATAGATGTTTATTATAATCAGAAAGCAAGGCTTTTGGTATTTTCAAACTGAACAAGCGTGAGAAATCCAGAAAAAGTTCTTCAGAAAACCTATGCAAGTCTGGCGACTGTCCCGTTTGCGATAAAATACTTCCCGCTTGTGGCAGACTGCTGAAATCTTTCTGCAGCACATTAACTCCTATACCGATAATATATTTCCCCGCTTTTTTTTCGACCAGAATTCCCGCAATTTTTTTTGAGGAGATGATCAAATCATTTGGCCATTTAATATACACTTCATATTTTGTCAAATTGGCAATATAATCCCTTAGAATGATAGCGGTATAAAAGTTGATCATTACACCAGAGTGTTGAAAATACATTTCGGATACCGCCACAGTAAGAGCAACATTCTGTTGTTCAGATATTTCCCAAGAATTACCATACTGTCCGCGACCCAGCGTCTGATGAAAAGTATATATACCAACCAGATCAGCGTTGTGAAAGTTTGGATGAAGCAGGATTTCATCATTAGTGGAAAGGCATTGATGAACGTATATAAGCGCATTCATTTAAGAAAGTTTTAATACTTTTTAAAACGTGAAAATAAAGAAAAAACAATAAATTTGCAGATTATAGAAAATTTAATGAGTAAAAATACTGATAAACAGCAACTAATAGATAAAATAGTAGATGCAATACAGGACACCAAAGGTGAAGATATAATGATTTTTGACCTTTCCGGAATTGAAAATTCTGTAGCCGAAACATTCATCATTTGTAGCGGTAATTCCAACACCCAGGTCTCTGCTCTCGCAGGGAATATCGAGAAAAAAGTAAGAAACGAATTAAACGAACGACCATGGCATGTGGAAGGAACCGAAAATGCCCTTTGGGTGTTGGTAGATTACGTATCCGTAGTTGTTCATGTGTTCCAAAAAGAAGTGCGTGATTATTACGAAATCGAAGAACTCTGGGGTGATGCTAAAATCACAAAAATCGAAGCTTAATTTTAAAGAACAAACTTAAATGAACAATAAAGGATTTAACTGGTTCTTTCCCATTGCAATTATGGGAATTATACTGTATTTCGGCATGGGCTTTTTCGGGTCTTCCGATATCCAGGACATCACAGAAGAAGAATTTTTTACCTTAATGCAAGAAGGAAAAGTTCAGAATGTGAAAGCATACCGGGACAATTATACAGCCGAGGTTTTTCTAACGGCTACAGCTAAACAAGAATTAGCAAAAACCAACGAACAAAAAAGTCCGTTTTCTGGACTCAATCCGGCTCCCAGCCCCGATTATACACTGAAATATGGCGACCTTCGTCTTTTCTTAGAAAAATTTGATAAAATAAAAGCAGAAAATCCTCAGCTCGCTACCACGAGAAATGTGGACCGCGCAGGATCGGCAATGCAGGAAATTCTGATTCAAATTGGTATCGGGCTTTTCATCATGTTTATTATTTACTTCCTTTTCTTCAGAAGAATGGCAGGGCCCGGCGGACCCGGCGGACAAATTTTTTCCATCGGAAAATCCAGAGCCAAGCTTTTTGACGAGAAAGAGAAGATCAATGTTACGTTTAAGGATGTTGCCGGATTGGAAGGTGCAAAAGAAGAAGTTCAGGAAGTAGTGGACTTCCTCAAAAACTCTGATAAATACACCAAATTGGGAGGGAAAATTCCAAAAGGAGTGCTGTTAGTCGGGCCTCCCGGAACCGGGAAAACATTATTGGCAAAAGCAGTGGCCGGCGAAGCGAAAGTACCTTTCTTCTCCCTTTCCGGATCAGATTTTGTTGAAATGTTTGTAGGAGTGGGTGCATCTCGGGTTCGGGATTTGTTTGCCCAAGCAAAAGCAAAATCGCCTGCCATTATTTTCATTGATGAAATAGATGCCATCGGAAGAGCAAGAGGCAAAGGAAACTTAACAGGAGGAAATGACGAAAGGGAAAACACCCTGAATCAGCTCCTTACAGAAATGGACGGCTTTGGAACAGACACCAACGTAATTGTAATGGCGGCTACCAACCGTGCTGATATCCTGGATAAAGCTTTATTGCGCGCCGGACGTTTCGACAGATCAATTTATGTTGATTTGCCGGAACTTCACGAAAGACGGCAAATCTTAGATGTTCATTTATCAAAAATTAAACTTGATGAAAATGTGGACAGAGATTTTCTCGCAAAACAAACTCCCGGGTTTAGCGGTGCAGATATTGCCAATTTATGTAATGAAGCTGCCCTGATAGCAGCAAGAAACAATCATGAAACCGTAACCAAACAAGATTTCCTAGATGCTGTCGACAGGATTATCGGAGGTTTGGAAAAGAAAAATAAAGCCATAAAACCTTCGGAAAAAAGAAGAGTGGCCTATCACGAAGCAGGCCACGCCGCCATCTCTTGGCTTGTGGAACATGCGGCTCCTTTGTTGAAAGTCACCATCGTTCCAAGAGGAAGATCACTGGGTGCTGCTTGGTATTTGCCTGAAGAAAGATCTCTGACTACAACGGAACAGATGTACGATGAAATTTGCGCCACCTTAGGCGGAAGAGCTGCCGAACAGACTGTTTTCGGAAACATTTCGACAGGCGCACTTTCCGATCTGGAAAGAGTGACAAAGCAGGCTCAGGCCATGGTAACGATTTACGGGTTGAATGACAAAATCGGAAATATTTCCTATTATGACAGCTCCGGACAAAGCGAATACAGTTTTGGGAAACCGTATTCTGACGAAACTGCCAAGCTGATTGACAGTGAGATTTCTAAAATAATTGAAAATCAATATGCAAGAGCGTTGGAAATTCTGACTGCAAATCGTGACAAACTGGATGCGCTGGCTCAAAAACTTCTAGAAAAGGAAGTCATTTTCCGTGAGGATCTTGAAGAAATTTTCGGAAAAAGAGCTTGGGATCCGGAACTTACAGAAACGCCTGTGAGCAACAAGGAAAATAAACCTGTAGAAGAAGATCCTTTGGAAGAGGAGAAAAAGCAGGAAGAAACTGAGAGCACCGATTCTCCGGAAAGCGGAGGCGGAAATCAGCTTTAACATAATAAGTCCGATATTACCAGAATATCGGATTTTTTTATATTTTACAGTACATCTTAAATAAAATTTAAATTATTTTATATTTTTGTATTAACCTTAAAACCTAATAAAGTTGAGCTTATTTAAAAAAATAGTCAGCAAAATAATGAACCAGCCGGAGGATGAGGAAAACCAAAGTCTGGAAAAACTGGGCGATTCGCTGAGAAATGCTGATCTGGACTATAAATTTGCGCAGCTTTTCACTCATTCTGGGGGTTTTTTTAACTACTGTGCGGATGAAGCCGAGGCTCTTCAAACCCTGAATCAAATCATTAAAATAGAAGGAATACGATCTGTTTTTTGTTGCGACACAGAGCTGAGAAGTTTTCTGGATGTTGTAAAAACCCAATACAGCAGCGATCTGGAGTTGTATAACGATGCCGCACTCATTACCTGCGAATACTTGATTGCCTACGATGGCAGAATTATGCTTTCGCATAACAATATCAAACATTTCCATTCCTCTCGTCTTCCGGAAAAAATAATCGTAATGGCTAATATTTCACAGATCGTTTCCAACCTGAACGAAGCCATGAGCAAAATCAAAAGAAACGGAAACGTGAAAAACCTCACCTCCATCAGCGGAAGCCAGAACAAACTGGACGCACCGTCTAAAAACAATACCAAGCTTTTTCTCCTTTTGCTTGAAGACTGATTCATTAATTTAAACTATTATTTTGGACAGAAATTTTATTCAGCGTGCCCTTTCAGGTTTCATTTATGCCGTTGTTCTAATGGCCTGTGTGCATCCTGTCGGGGCAGAAACGCTCAACAATATTCTGCCGGCGACGGTAAAACAACATTACATTTTCTACGGGCTCATATCTTTTTTCTTTCTGGCAGGAACATGGGAATGTATGCGGATCATGAAATTCGGACGCGGTTACGAAAAATGGGTGGTCTTTCCTTTGGCCATTTTCATATTCTATTTGTTTTCAAAAAGATTTTTTTATCACGATTTCTATTTCAATTTCAGGCTGGCAGAAATTCTGGCACTCTCTCTTATATTAATAGCCGTGGTAACATTATTCCGATCTACGAGCGAACTCTACTATGACAGCGGTAAACTTATTTTCACAGTGATTTATACAGCCCTTCCATTTGGCTTTGCGTTAGGGCTACCCAAATACTCCGCCTATGAAAACACCTTCAGCCTGGAAGTTTTCTTCCTTTTCATTCTGATTTGGAGCAGCGACACCTTTGCATATCTCACCGGTAAATTTTTTGGCAAACACAAGATGGCACCCAAAATCTCTCCCAAAAAAACATGGGAAGGATTTGCAGGTGGAGTAATTTTAACCCTAGTTTTGGCATTTTTTATAGAAAAATATAATCCGGGGTTACGCGGAAACTGGATGGTTGTTGGTGTTTTAGTATCTGTATTTGCGCCTTTCGGTGACTTAGTAGAAAGCCAGTTGAAAAGAGGTTTCGGCGTGAAAGACAGCGGAAATCTCATTCCCGGACACGGCGGAATTCTCGACAGGTTGGACAGTTTTATTATTTGCGCACCGGTTGTATATTTGTACTTTATTTTAGAAAAATTAATCTGACAATGAAACTTCATAAAGAATCGAAAGGAACTATTGCGGTTGCCAGCATCGTTTTCGCCATCATTGCATTCGTTGCCATCTATTTTTTGCAGTCCTGGTCATTGCTCGTCTTAATTCCTTTGCTAGTGATCTATGGGCTTATTTTTTGGTTTTTCAGGGTTCCCAATCGTGAAATTTTGGATCATAAAGAGCAGATCATTGCCCCTGTAGACGGGAAAGTAGTAATGATAAAAGAAGTGATGGAAGATGAATTTCTAAAAGAAAAAGCCATTCAGGTTTCAATTTTCATGTCGCCTCTCAATGTTCACATCTGCCGGTTTCCGGTTTCCGGAAAAGTAATTTACAAAAAATACCATCCCGGGAAATACCTGGTGGCTTGGCACGAAAAATCATCTACCGAAAACGAGAGAACTACTGTAGCCGTGGAAAGCCTTACCCATCATAAAGTCGTATTCCGACAAATTGCGGGATATGTAGCTCGAAGGATTGTTTTCTACTGCAAAGAGGGAGATAGTGCCAAAGCAGGACATGAGTATGGCTTCATAAAATTTGGTTCGAGAATGGATGTTTTTCTCCCGTTAGATACTGAAATTCTTTGTAAAATCGGCGATAAGACCAAGGGCGGCATTGATGTTATTGCCCGTATGAAAGAATAATTTTCGCATAAAAATAACAAAATAAGTCCGGTTTTACCGGATTTATTTGTATATTTTGCCAAATGTTTCATTATGATAAGATTTACCAAATATTTTTTTGCTGTTGTCACGTGCATTCTTTTGCTCTCTTCCTGTAATGAGAACCTAAAAAGGAAAGAACTGGAAATTCAAAAACGCGAGCAGGCCGTATTGGAAAAAGAAAAAAGTATTGCATTGATAGAATCTGAATACCTGAAACTTCAAAAGATGCGGGACAGCATTGTTTCCATACAGGACAGCATCACTGTGCATACTCTTCCGGTAGACATTCAGGGGAAGTGGAACGGAAAATTGGTATGCATTGAGTCCAACTGTACTGATTATGTGGTAGGAGATGTGAGAATGGACGAATGGGAAATAACCGAAGACAGAGGGCAGATTATCGCAAAAAACAGTAATAAAGTAGGCGTGATTCGGGTATATCGAGGGAAATATGAAGGAAATTCTATCCAGCTGTTTTCTGAAAGTGAACCAACAGCACCCAAAAGCCGCAGCTTCAAAATAGAATTTACCACCATTGCCGAGAAAAAACTTTCCGGCTCACGGGAAATTCGGGTGGACAATGCCTGTCTTTCCAAATTCACGATTGAACTTTCACGATAACCCTTTTTTTGTATGCTGACGATTTTAAGTGTCTCAAAAAACTTTTCTTTTCCTCTGGAAGATCCGGTTTTAAAGTTTCTGGTAATTCTGGTTATCATCCTGTTTGCCCCGATTTTACTGAACAAAATTAAAGTTCCGCACCTCATCGGAATTATTATTGCCGGTGCCGTCATCGGGCCGAATGGTTTCAATATCCTTCCGCGGGACTCCAGCGTGGTCGTGATCGGAACCACCGGATTGCTTTTCATTATGTTTCTTGCCGGGCTGGAAATAGACCTCACCGAGTTCAAGAAAAACAAATGGAAAAGTTTGGGTTTTGGAATGTTCACCTTCTCTATTCCTTTAGTTTTTGGGATTTTATCAGGGTACTATATCTTGGGATATTCCATAGTCGTAGCGGTGCTTTTTGCCAGTTTATTTTCTTCCCACACTCTTATTTCCTACCCATTAGTCAGCAAATTGGGTATTTCCAAAAATAGGGCGGTGAATATTACCGTGGGCGGAACCATGATAACTGACGTGCTGGCACTATTGGTTCTAGCAGTTTGCGTAGGTATGGCACAGGGAGAAGTGTCAACGGCATTTTGGATACGCCTCGGGATCTCGATATTAATCTTTGGAACCGTGGTGCTTTTTGGATTTCCCATTATTGCACGCTGGTTTTTTAAGAATGTAAGTGATAAAGTTTCCCATTTCATTTTTGTGATGGTGATGATTTATCTGGCTTCGTTGTTTGCAGAATTAGCAGGCATTGAAGCTATTATAGGGGCATTTCTCGCAGGTTTGGCGCTCAACAAACTCATTCCGCACACTTCGGCCCTCATGAACCGGATCGATTTTGTAGGCAATGCTATTTTTATCCCTTTTTTCCTTCTGAGTGTGGGGATGATTATTGATTTTAATGCTTTTATTAAAGATTTTGAAACGATAAAAGTGGCACTTATTATGACCATTCTCGGAATTGGCACTAAATATCTTGCTGCGCTGGCTACTAAAAAAACATTTCGTTTTACCGATGATGAAGGCAATCTTATATTTGGCCTGTCCTCAGCTTCTGCGGCGGCAACTCTGGCAGCAGTTATGGTAGGATATAACGTCATTATTGGTGAAACTGAAAATGGCGAACCTATCAGATTGCTGAACGAGAGTGTTCTGAACGGAAGTGTTTTATTGATTCTGGTTTCCTGTACGGTATCCTCTTTCGTTTCTCAGAAAAGTGCACAAAACATTGCAGAAGAAGAAAATGAAAACAGTCTGTCTGAAGGAAATGATAAAGAAGAAAAACTGTTGTTGGCCATCAACTATCCTGAAACCGTAGAACCCATGACGAATTTGGCACTGGTTACCAAATCCAAGAAAAATACGGATCAGGTGTACGCATTGAACATCATCAATGAAGAACAGAACGAGTCTTCTGAAAAAAATGCTGAAAAATTACTGAAGACTGCCGCTGAAATAGCAGCAGCAGCAGATTTGAAACTGAATGTTTTGAAAAGACACGACTCCGATATTGTGAACGGCATCAACAACGAAATTAAAGAACATAAAATAACCGATCTGATTATTGGTGTTGACAATCAAAAAGGGTTTTCCTCGGCTTTTATGTACAATTTGTATAATGGATACCTCAACAGTGAATCGACTAATGTATTAGTTTATCATTCTGTACAGCCTGTTTCTACAGTGGAAGTGTATCATGCGCTGATTCCTGACAATGCTCATAAAGAGACTGGTTTCTTCAAAGCACTACTTACGATTTGGAATATTTCCAGAAATTCGGGAGCTAAAATTATTTTCTATGCAGAGGAAAATACACTGAAAATGTTAGAAAGTATTCAGAAAAAAGCCACTGTCGATGCTGTTTTTGTTCCGCTGAACAACTGGAATGAATTACCGGAAATTGCTAAAAAAATGAAAACAGACGAAGCCCTGATTCTCATTATGGCGAAGCGCGGAATGAAATCATACCGACCCGAAATGCGTCATGTTCCACTTTATCTGGATAGGAATTTCAAAGACAAAAATTACCTACTTGTGTATCCTGCCGTGGTAGGGAAACAGGACGACAGCTATGGACTTCATACCCGGAGTTTCAATAACCCGGATGATTTCGCAGAAATCGGGAAGTTGATAGGGAATATTTTCAAATAATAATATTTATTCAAAGTTCTGAAGATCGACCAGCTTACGATAAACCCCGTCTTTCTCATAAAGATCAGAATGATTGCCTTGCTCTACGATTCTTCCGCGTTCCATCACCACGATAAGATCGGCTTTCTGAATGGTGGAAAGACGGTGAGCGATGACGAGAGAAGTGCGGTTTTCCATCATTTTTTCCAGAGCATCCTGTACGAATCTTTCGGATTCTGTATCCAGAGCTGAAGTAGCTTCGTCGAGAATCATAATCGGCGGGTTTTTCAGCACCGCCCGTGCAATGGAAACTCTTTGTTTTTGTCCGCCTGAAAGCTTTCCGCCTGCCTCGCCGATTCCTGTATCATAACCGTCGGGAAGATCACTGATGAATTCATGTGCATTGGCAACTTTCGCAGCGTGTTGTACTTTTTCTTTTCCAGCCTCGCTGTTTCCCAGTGCAATGTTCTTGGCAATGCTGTCATTAAAAAGAATGTTATCCTGCGTTACAAGCCCGAAAAGACGGCGATAACTGGATAGTTTCAAATTTTTAATATTATGTCCGTCAATGAAAATTTCGCCTTCCTGAACATCGTAAAAACGCGTAATAAGATTAGCAACGGTGCTTTTCCCGCTGCCGCTTTGCCCTACCAATGCTACTGTTTTCCCTTTGGGAATGGTAAGTGAAAAATCGTGCAGTACTCTGCGGTCTTCATAAGAAAAGCTTACATTTTTAAATTCTATTTTATCTATGAAGTCCTGAATTTCTAGAGCATTTTCATCCTCCCTAATTTGGTATTCAGCATCCAGAATTTCAAAAACCCTTTTCGCAGACACCTCTCCTTTTTGAAAGTTCGAAATCGAATTGGAAAGCCTTTTTAAAGGATCGAGGATGGTGTAAAACAAAGAGATGTAAACAATAAATTCAGCACCACTCAAGCCTTTACCCTGTAATGCGAGCTTTCCTCCAAAATATACGATCATTCCTATGGTTACCGCTCCCAGTAGTTCACTTACAGGCGAGGCTAATGCTTTTTTCTTGAAAAGTCTCAGTGACAAGCGTCGGATGGAATTCAATGTCTGGTCAAACCTCGCCTTGATCTGATCCGAAGCGTTAAATATTTTAATAATCTTTAAACCTACCAACGATTCGTCTACATAAGAATACATTTTCCCGAGCTCGTTCTGGGCTTCTCCGGTATCTTTCTTCAGGCTTTTACCAATAATCGAGATCAAGGTTCCCATAATTGGAAAAACGATGAGCGTAAAAACCGTCAGCTGAAAATTGGAATACAGCAAATAACCCATCGTGAGGATAATAACAATAGGCGAACGGATAATATCAATAAGACTATTCAAGATATTGCTTTCTATTTCACCTACATCTGAAGTGATTCTGGCAAAAACATCTCCTTTTCTCGTATCGGAAAAAAAAGCCACAGGCAAATCCAGAATTTTGTCGTGCAGGCTGCTGCGGAAATCCCGGGAAACGCCGGTTCTGGAATAGGTGAGGTAGAACTCTGAAAAATAACTGAAAATATTTCTGAACAGAAACATGCTCATGAAAATAATACAGGTAATCAGCAATACATATTCGGCACCGCGGGTTTCTTCCAGATTCTGAATGAAATAATTAAAACTGTCTTTAAGGTAGGTTGCAATATTAAAAAGAGAACCGTCAAATTCGGGTTTTGCTTCAATTCGTGGTGTTTTTTTATCAAAAAGAATATTTAGAACAGGAATGAAAAACAGCATCGCAAATATATTGAAAACTGCATACATGATATTGAAAAAAATACCGGCAGCCAAACTGCTTTTGTAAGGCAGAATATACTGAATAGCCCGCTTATAATAATTCATTGAGTGATTTTGATGCACAAAATTAAGGAAAATAGGGCAAACGCCGGTTTCTAAAACAATTTTAATTGCTGCGCTTTAGTTCCAGTGAAGTGTTCTGTTGATAAAGCAGGCATTTTTTTCCCTGAAAAGAATTTCTTCTTACCTAACTCGAAAGTTTGATGTATCATATCGGCAATATTCCCCTGACCCTGATACCTTTCAAAAAACCTCTTTTCTCCTAAGTTTCCTCCTCTCGTCGAACGAATTAGATTAAGTACTTTTTGCGCACGATCCGGAAATGCAGTTTCAATCCATTTCACAAAAACCGGTTCGACTGTATCGTTAAGTCGTACCAAAATGTATCCGAAAGACCGCGCGCCTGCATCGGACACACTTTTAAGGATGCTGAGGCTTTCGTCACTCGTAAGCCCGGGAATGACGGGGGCTACCATTACATTCACCGGCACTCCATTTTCCGACAGAATTTCAATTGCTTTCAGTTTGTTTTTTGCAGAAGAAGTTCGTGGCTCCATAGTACGGCGAATGCCTTCATTTAAAGTAGGTATACTCAAAGAAACACGCACAAGATTCTGCTCAGCCATCGGTTTTAAAATGTCCAGATCTCTGAGAACCAAAGCATTTTTTGTGATAATACTCACAGGGTGCCGGTAGTCTCTGCAGAGCTCGAGTAGCTTTCTGGTAATTTGCAACTGTCTTTCTAGGGGTTGGTAGCAGTCGGTATTGCCCGACATCATGATGGTTTTGGGAACATATCCTTTCTTTTGAAAGAATTTTTCGAGAAGTTCGGGTGCGGATTTTTTCACCATTATTTTCCTTTCAAAATCCACACCCGCAGAATATCCGTAATACTCATGCGTAGGCCGCGCAAAACAATAGGAACAGCCATGTTCGCACCCCTGATAAGGGTTCATGGAATATTCAAAAGAAAGATCCGGACTATTGATTTTGTTAATAATTGTC
>JAEYOX010000075.1 GCA_023411265.1 Bacteroidota bacterium
TCATCGGGATTATTAATTTTTATCGTGAAAGCAAAGATGATCAATTTAATTATTAAAAAAAAATCATTGCACTCTTGATTATTTAAAAATATATTTGTATGTATAATAATACACTTAAAATGATTCATACAACACACACATTACGAGTTCGTTACGCAGAAACAGACCCTATGAAATACGTCTATTATGGCAATTATGCAGCATACTTTGAAGTGGGCCGTGTTGAGCTATTCCGTACTATCGGAAAGCCTTATGATGAAATCGAAAAAGAGGGAATCTGGCTTCCGGTTTCGGAATATAAAATCAAATTTCTGAAACCTGCGCTCTATGATCAACTTCTGGAAATTCACACCTATATCCGTCAAATTCCGGGAGTGAGAATTGTATTTGATTATGAAATCTACAATGAGGCCAAAGAGAAGATTACCGAAGCGCAAACTACTCTGTTTTTTCTCAATGCAAAAGATAACAAAATTATTCGATGTCCGCAATTCCTGATGGAACTGATTGAGAAAAACTGGAAATAAGAATGAGAATCAAATGTACTTTTTATTTCTTCACCAGTTCTTTTCTCACCCTGCTTAGACTTTCCGGTGTGATGCCCAGATAAGAAGCCACCATCCATTGCGGAACCCGCTGCAGAATATTGGGATACATTTTAATGAAATTCAGGTACCGCTCCTCTGCAGTTTCCGCCAGCAGTGAATTCACACGGTTCTGCAGGTTACGGATGTGTTTCTGGAGCAATAGGTCATTATTAGCAACCGTTTCGGGAAATGTCTGATTCAGATTCTGAAAGAAATCCGGGCTCAGGAAAAGTACATCAGAATCTTCTACAGCTTCGATGTAATAGTCGGACTTTTCATTGAAATACAGCGAACTGCGGTCGCTCATCAGCCATCTCTCCGGCGCAAACTGAATGATATGTTCTTTTCCGTTTTTAGCGATTGAGTACATTCTCAGCAATCCTTTTTCCACAAAATAGGTGTGGCGGCATACTTCGCCTTCTCTGAGCAACAACTCCCCCTTTTTGATGCTGCGTATGTTATAAAATGAGCCACACAAAGCGGTCTCCGAACTGGGAATTTCTAGAACTTCCGACAAATAGTGCTCAATATTTTCCATAAAAATCAATTGTTCAATAAAGTAACAAAAAGAAATTTATATTCCGAAATTTTTATGCTGATCTACTGCCAGCCGCCGCCCAGTGCGCGGTAGAGTTCTATACCTGCTTGCATTTTGGCATATCTTGCGTTGGAAATATTCAATTCGGCGTTCAGTTGATTGACGCTTGCATTCAGGACTTCCAGATAATTTGCCATCCCGTAGTTCACCAATTCCTGTGAAAATCCTACGGATTTTTCATACGCTTCCAGTTCCTGAGACTTCAGGTTGATGAAAGCATCCTGCGACTGGTACATTTTAATAGCATCCGAAACTTCTTTTCCTGCGTTCAAAAGGCTTTTCCTGAAATTCAGATATGCCCGTTCCTGATTGGCAAGGCTTACTTCATACTGGGTTCTGATTTGTCTTTTGTTGAAAACAGGCTGCAAAAGTCCGCCTACGACATTGGCAAAAACTGAATTCACGCTGAAAAGCTGATCAATTTCTACGGATTGCAGCCCGGAACTTCCGGTGATTCTCAATGTCGGATAAAACTCTGCTCTTGCAGCATTGGTAAGCTCAAACGCATTCATTAGCTCAAATTCCGCCATACGAACATCAGCCCGGTTAGAAAGTAATTGAGTAGGAAAACCCAACTCTATAGCTACAGGGAAATTCTGTTGATGTACCGTGCTGCGCTCTATTCGTCCGGACGGTTCCCCCATCAGCAAACTCATGGTGTTTTCCAGTAATTCAATCTGAACATCCATGGTAACGAGTAATGCTTCGGCGTTATAGACCAATGCCTGGCTTTGCTGTACCGCCACTTCTGTCAAAGTTCCGGCATCTTTCAGTGCTCTGGTCGTTTCCAGATTTTTAGTTCTGATTTTTATCGTTTCATTAATGATTCTTTTCTGTTCATCGAAAGTCAGTAGCTGGTAATAAGCATTGGCCACGGCCGCTACCAGATCACTTTTAATGGCCTGATGCCCTGCGACAGATCCAAGATATGTTGCTAATTGTGCGCGCTCCTGCGCTCCTAATTTTCCCCAGATATCAATTTCCCAGTTCAGGCTTCCGGTGAGATCGAACTGATGAACATATCTTCGTGCCCCGATGATTTGCCCAAACTGTGTATTCAGCGACTGTGTGCTGAAGGTATAATTTGGCCCCACATTAATTGTTGGTAAATAAGCAGCCTTACTCTGTTTCAGGAAGGCTTCAGCGGAAATAATATTCTGCAGTGCCATTCTAATGTCCAGATTTTGATCGAGAGTTTTAGAGATGTGACCCTGCAACACGGGATCTGTAAATATTTCTTTCCATGAAACTGCTCCCAAACTCGTGCTGTCCTGCGGAATCTGATCCGTACGGAATAATGTTTTTTGCGGAATGATGTCCGGTCTTTCGTAAGGTTTCCGAGCTACGCACGAAGTAAGCATTGCTAAGGCGCACACTGTAACCGAGAGAAATGTTGTATGTTTCATAATTTTATTACCCATTAAAAGTACCATTGAATTATTCATTCAGATTGATTTTCTTAGTCTTCACAGGTACTATTTTTTCCTGAAGCCATTGGAATATAACATACAAAACCGGAATAGCCATCACTCCGAAAATTGTTCCTATCAATAATCCGGCAGCTGCTCCCGTTCCGATCGAACGATTTCCTACAGAACCGATTCCCGTAGCGAAAACCAATGGCAACATCCCGAAAATGAAAGCGAAAGAAGTCATCAGAATAGGACGCAGTCTGGCCTTAGCAGCGTTCACTGCTGACTGTGCTATGGATTCGCCATGATGCCTTCGCTGAACCGCAAATTCCACAATAAGGATGGCGTTCTTTGCTAAAAGTCCAATCAGCATGATAATAGCAATCTGAAAATAAATATTATTTTCCAAGCCAAAAACCCGTTGTCCGAAATAGGCTCCAATAACGCCTAAAGGCAAGGAGAGTATGACCGAGAAAGGCAATAAATAACTTTCGTACTGCGCAGCGAGAATAAAATATACAAAAAGAAAACTTAGGAGAAATACCACGTAAGTTTGCGAACCTGCCTTCATTTCTTCTTTAGAAAGTCCGGTAAATTCCACATCATAATCTGCAGGAAGATTTTGTGCTGCCACTTCCTGTACCGCGGTGATGGCATCACCAGTGGAATATCCCGGATTACTGGAGCCGCTGATTCCCACAGAAGTAAAGAGATTATATCTCTCCAGTGATTGTGGCCCGAAGGTTTTTTTCAGTGTAACAAACTGCGAAATGGGAGCCATAGCTCCGGTATCAGTTTTCACAAACAAGCCATTAAGATCGTCTGGAGATTGCCTGTTTTCCGGCAATGCCTGAATCATAACACGAAACTGTTTTCCGTATTTTGTAAAATCTGAAGAATAAATTCCCCCAATATATCCCTGCATTGTACTGAGAATGTTATTCAGAGAGACGCCACTTTCTTTTGCTCGCGGAACGTCAATTACCATTTCAAACTGAGGATAATTGGTATTGAAGGAAGAAGAAGCAAACTGAATTTCAGGGCGTTGCATTAACGCGCCAATAAAGTTCTGAGTTACAGTATTCAGTTCTGTAATTTCACCCCCTGATTTATCGAGAAGTACAGCTGAAAAACCGTCACTTTGTCCGAACCCAGGAACACTTGGAGGCGAGAAAAAGATAATTTTGGCATCGGGATATTTTGAAGCAATTCCGAAAAGCCTTCCCGTGATCTCTTCCACGCTTTGCCCGTCTTCTTTTCCTCTTTCGTCAAAAGGTTTCAGCCGAACGAAAGCCTGACCTACGTTAGAACCCTGCCCCGACATAAATCCGCGGCTTGCTGTGAAGGTAACATTCAATACTCCTGGAATTTTTCTGGCTTCTTCCTGAAGGTCTTTCAGAATATTATAGGTTCTTTCCATGGAAGCCCCCGGAGGAAGCTGTACATCGGTAAAAATAATTCCCCGGTCTTCCTTAGGAATAAATCCTGTCGGCATTGTGGAATTGGCCCACCAAAAGGTAAGTGCCCCTGCTGCGAATATTAAAATCGTCACCCATTTGTGTCGCAGGAGAAACCCAATGGAATGCCCATATTTTTTCACAGTTGCATTGAACCCTACATTAAATTTCGTGAAAAATTTCTGCATAACATTCATGTCTGTATAAGCTTTCTGATGATGGGCCTGTGGTTTTAGAAACATCGCACACAACACCGGACTCAGGGTGAGCGCATTCACTGCAGAGATTAAAATAGCAATAATCAGTGTTATTCCAAACTGTTGATAAAAAACTCCTGTCGGACCTTGCAGAAATGTTACGGGAATAAAAACGGCCGCCATTACCAGCGTGATAGAAATAATAGCTCCTGTAATCTCATCCATCGCTTCTACAGTAGCTTTTCTGGCATCTGTAATGCCCTGTTCCATTTTAGCATGAACGGCCTCTACTACTACAATGGCATCATCCACTACAATTCCGATGGCCAAAACCAAGGCAAAAAGTGTGAGCAAATTGATGGAATATCCCAGTAAATTCAGGAAGAAAAAAGTTCCTACAATGGAAACCGGAACTGCAATGGCCGGAATAATAGTGGAACGGAAATCCTGAAGAAAGATAAATACTACAAGAAAAACCAGAATGAATGCTTCTATTAACGTAGTAATTACTTTACTGATAGAGGCTTCCAGAAAATCGTTGGTATCAAAGTTTATGCTATATCCAATTCCTTCGGGCAGTGCTTTTTCAGTTTCTGACAG
>JAEYOX010000078.1 GCA_023411265.1 Bacteroidota bacterium
TCATCAACATTTTAACTAATGATTCAGAAAAACATCAAAGAAAAAGAAGATTTTTACTATAATGAACAGGGATATAAAGTTTTTACGGAACAATATCACCTAAAGCGGGGCTATTGCTGTAAAAGCGGATGCAAGCACTGCCCGTATGGTTATGATAAGAAAACAGATACTTTTAAAAAACCTACTAAAAATCAATAAAAATGAAAAAATATCTTTATGCATTAATGGCTTCTGCGGTATTGGGAGTCACTGCATGTTCCCCATTTCAGGTTCGTTCCGATTATGCTGAAACTGCCAATTTCAGTACTTATAAAACCTATAAACTTCGGATTGACGATCTGAAACTAAATGATCTGGACAAAGACAGAGTATTGAATGAAGTATCTAGACAACTGCAAAGCAAAGGGCTTTCTGTGGCAGAGAATCCGGATTTGATTGTAAATGTAAAAGCCAATCATAAGAAAATCACCGACATTCAGAGCCGCAATCCGTATGGAATGTATGGCTGGGGTGGTCCTTTCGGATGGGGTATCGGGATGAGCAGAACCTGGACTTCGCATCACAACGAAGGTGCTTTAATAATTGATCTTATTGATTCCAGAACGCAGAAACTGGTATGGCAAGGCATCGGAAGCGGAATTTCCGTAGATGCACCAAAAACCAAACAAAAGCAGATTCCCCAAATTGTGGAAGAGATAATGGCCAATTATCCTCCTAAGAAATAAGGAAAAGTACCCAAAAAATAAAATCAGGCTGCTCATTTAGGCAGCCTGATTTGTTTGTAGATTAGGTCTGTTTATTGTCCGCTAAGTTCTCTTATTTTTTCCTGCATCAGCTCAGGATCCATGAAGGCTTCCATTCCGAACATCGCCATCATAATACCTGTCATAATAAGATAGAGTACACTCATGATGAGGCTGATGAGGGAAAGAATCTTCCCTGCTTTCAGGTTTCCGTAATCGGAATACATTTCTGGATTTAGACGGTACAGTTTTTCATCTTTCCCTGCCAGATAGAGACCTATGATGGCCAATACCAATCCCATAAGGCCATTAGTGCAGAGGCAGCCCACAAATGCTGTAATTCCCAAAATGAGCACCGCAGTTGCGTTAGGTAGTTTTTGTTGATTCATAATAGTTTATTTATAACAGTTTAAAAAAATTATTTCTATAAAAATAGGAACCCACCATCAGAACGCCGCTGATGATTCCAAGGACAATAAGAAAAAAAGAATAATTCCTTTTTCTATCGACCAAGCTTAGCATTACGAATGCTAAAAGAAGCATCAGCGTATACACCGCGGGAAATAACTGAAATGCCTCTCCGAACTTCCCTTCCAAAACCAGCAGAAAAGCCCTTTGTGTTCCGCATCCGAAGCACTCCAGCCCAAACAGCTTTTTGTTCATGCACTGTAGCATATAGTCTTCAGCAGCCATTGGTTTTCTATTTTTTCAATTCAATGATACGATAATTTTTTGAAAACTAAAACTATTTTTTCGCCCTTTCATACTGTTTTGGGAAGAAACATTTTGCACCGGATTCCATGGCTCCCTGAATGGCGAGATATGGATTTCTTAAAATTTCTCTGCCAACAAAAATGAGATCGGCCTGTTCTTTTTGTAAAATATCTTCCGCCTGTTCTTTTGTGGTAATCAGTCCCACAGCTCCAGTCGCAATAGCTGCTTCCTTACGTATTTTCGCCGCAAACGGAACCTGATATCCGTCAAATACCGAAATTCGAGCTCCATGAATATTTCCTCCACTGGATACATCCACAAGATCGACTTTTTTTTCTTTCAACAAATGAGCCAGCTTCACACTGTCGTTCTGATCCCAGCCATTTTCGGCATATTCCGTTGCGGAGATTCTGACAAACAAAGGATGGTTGTCATCCAAAACTTCATTCACGGCATCCACCACTTCCAGTAAAATACGGCTTCTGTTCTCAAAACTCCCACCGTATTCATCAGTACGGATATTGGATAAAGGCGATAGAAACTGATGCAATAAATACCCATGAGCTGCGTGAATTTCAATCACATCGAAACTTGCGTTTACTGCTCTTTGCGCAGCTTCTTTAAATTTCTGAACCAGACCGTTAATTTCTTCGACAGAAAGTTCGTGCGGAATCCTTTCGCCTTCCATATAAGGTATAGGCGAAGGTGCGACAGTTAGCCAGCCTTCCTTCAACGAAATCTGTTTTCCATTCCATGTAGAAGCTTTTCTGCCTGCGTGTGCCAGTTGAATTCCGATTTTACTTTCAGAATGCTGATGCACAAAATCCACAATTTTGCTGAAACTTTCTGCTTGTTCATCATTCCAAATTCCGGTGCAACCGTTGGTAATACGACCTTCCGGAACTACGCCGGTCGCTTCTACCATTAACAGTCCGGTTCCACCCTGAGCCCGGCTTCCGTAGTGTACAAAATGGAAATCGTTGGGCATTCCGTCCACGGCAGAATACATGCACATCGGCGACATAACCCATCGGTTTTGGAGTTCAATATTTCTAAATTTTATTGGCGAATACAACATTTTTTTATACAATTTAAATGATAACAAAGGTACGAAACCTGGGTGCATAAAAAAGAGGCTCCTTTTTCAGAAACCTCTTTTGCTACAATTTTTAATTGATTAAGCCGGAATCGGATTCATCTCCCGATCCCAGAATCTGTGAAGCAATATCGCTCCTACAAAATCTTCCAGATTACCATCGGTGATTACGCCGTCTTCGGGAACTTTCAGGGTAGGAATGGCTTTTTTCAGAACTTCCAAGCCATTTTCATCTGCACCGATGGGTTTGCAATGTTTGTAGGCTTCGGCAAGAAAATGAATGGCACCATGATGTTCCATAAGTGCTTTTGCACTCTCACCACCGGGAACGTACACCGCATCAAACATCACTGAAGAAGCGGTAAGCAGACTATCATCCAAAAGATACTGATCTCCTGACCGGGTGGTGACAAATCCGTGTCGTGGTCCGATCATTTGCACCAGGGCATCCTGTTCGCACAAATATTTTTGAATTCGGGTGTATGCTTCATCATTTACTCCATCAGCCACCAGAACTGCAATTCTTCTCGCTTTAATATTCGTAGGAAGTTTATTGGCCATGCTCACAGAAGGTGCCTCGCTGATAGGAAGTTCCACTTTCAGAGAATGATGCTCATCCGGATTTCCATCTGCAGGAATGCTTCCTGTAATCGGCTGCGGTAATCTTTCCGGCACCAGACCCAACTGATCGCCTACTCTTTTGGCCAGTTCTTCATCAATTTCCAAAAGCATATTCACCATTCTTTGCCGGATCGGAATCCGTTGCACTTTTCCTAATTCAAAAGCAAAAGCATTTTGAATATGGCGTTTTTCGTGTACACTCATGCTGTTGTAAAATAAAGTGGGCTGACTAAAATGATCAAAAAAGCTCTTGCTTCTTCTGCGTATTTTATTTCCATCTACTCTTTCTTCAAAAGAAGTAAACCCTCCTTCCTTCATCATGGCTTGAAAAGGACAGCCCTGTGCCATGGAATTGGGATGATAAGACACTTTTCCTTTTGGAATTTGCATTCTGTGAAAACCATCACGCTGATTATTGCTCACCTGAGGAATAGATTTATTGATCGGAATTTCATGGAAATTCGGACCGCCTAATCTCAGAAGTTGCGTATCGGTATAGGAAAACAATCTACCTTGTAGCAGCGGATCGTTGGTAAAATCAATTCCGGGGACGATGTGGCCGGGATGAAATGCCACCTGCTCTGTTTCTGCAAAAAAGTTGTCCGGATTTCGGTTCAGGGTCATTTTTCCGATGATTTCTACAGGAACCATTTCTTCAGGAATTAATTTGGTAGCATCCAGCAAATCAAAAGGAAATTTATGCTCATCTTCCTGCGGTATTATCTGCACTCCCAGTTCCCATTCTGGATAGTGCCCGTTTTCTATTGCATCCCAGAGATCGCGTCGGTGAAAGTCTGTATCTTTTCCGGCAAGTCGTTGTGCTTCGTCCCAGGCTAGACCTAAAACACCCTGCAGAGGCTTCCAGTGGAATCTCACAAAATGCGATTCCCCCTCATCATTAATAAATCTGAAGGTATGAATCCCAAATCCTTCCATAGAACGCAGCGTACGGGGAATACCTCTGTCGCTCATTTTCCATATTACATTGTGCATGGTTTCCGGCATCAGGGATACAAAATCCCAGAACGTATCATGAGCTGAGGCTGCCTGCGGAATTTCGTTGTCCGGTTCCGGTTTCACCGCATGCACCAAATCAGGAAATTTCATAGCATCTTGAACGAAAAACACCGGCATATTGTTACCCACAAGATCATAATTCCCTTCTTGCGTGTAGAATTTAACTGCAAATCCGCGCACATCGCGTGGTAAATCTGTAGAACCGCGACTTCCCTGGACCGTTGAAAATCTTGCAAACACCGGAGTCTTCACAGAAGTATCATTCAGAAATTTGGCCTTGGTATATTTGGCCATCGATTTATAGAGCTGAAATTCGCCATGCGCTCCGGATCCGCGGGCATGAACAATTCTTTCAGGAATTCTCTCATGATCGAAGTGAGTCATTTTTTCTCTGAAAATAAAATCTTCCAAAAGTGAAGCACCTCTTTCACCCGCCGTGAGGGAGTTTTGGTCATCGTTTATTTTCACACCGTGGTTGGTGGTCATGAATTCCCCATGATCGTCCACCGTATATTTTCCCAGCTGCTCTTTTTTCGGATTCGCTCCGTTTTCAAAAGGTTCGTGTTCGTTTATTTTCATAATAATATTGATTTGGTAAGAAGATTAAACCGCCTGAAATTGTTTTGACTGATGGGTGCCGCCAGCTGCTTGTGAATTGAGATTGGTATCTGCAATGGTGGTGAGCAGACAATCCGATTTTTTCTCCTCCCCTAAAGTTCTGAGGAGCAGATCCAGTGCATCTCTCGTGTTGAGAATTTTGGCATACGCTGCCATGGTACCATACGAAGCGATTTCGTAATGTTCCACCTTTTGCGAACTTCCGATAATTGCCGCATCGCGAACCGGACCTTCTGCTGCCTTTGAAACGCATTCGCGACCCTCCTGAAGAATTCCGTCTATAGCAGGACACTGCTTGGCTTCCGGCTTCATGCCGAGCGATTCAAAAACCTTTTCTAGCCTGAAAACTTGCTGTTCCGTTTGGGCCAAATGATCCTTAATAGCGGTTTTTAATTTTTGGTCTGTTGCCATCTCATACATTTCAGGCAATGCTTTTACCAAGGTATTTTCCACGTAATAAAGATCTTTTAAACCATCGGTAAATAAATCCATGAGCATTGCTGCATCATCTGTTTTTTTTGGTTGCTTTTTGTTCATAGTAATTCTTTTAATTAATTGATTTTGTGATGAATAGGATAATAGCAACGAGCTTTACTTGCTGGTTACAGCCCATCTGTAGATCAATAATTACACCATGAAATAACCCGTTCCGATAAATATTTTACAAGATTTCCATGTTAAAAAAAGTAATGAAAAAATTGCAGTATCATTTTTTCTTAAAAATAATTTATCTTTACTCTCCTATTTTTATGAATGAAAAAAGAACTCAACATTAGCTATCAGGAATTTCAGGATCCCCGGCAACTGAACGCTTTGGAAAAACGACTTTTTGATGTTGCATCTGAAGCCAGACTACATGCCTATGCTCCCTACTCTCATTTTCTGGTGGGCTGCGCCATTTTGCTTGATAATGGTGAAATCATTTCGGGAAACAATCAGGAAAATGCTGCCTATCCCTCCGGATTATGTGCAGAGCGGACGGCTATTTTCTGGACATCCGCCAATTATCCAGACGAGAAAATCAGGACGATATTTGTTGTAGGTGCTCCGGAGAACGGTGAATCCAAATTTCCTACACCTCCGTGCGGCGCTTGCCGGCAAGCCATTCTGGAATATGAAAGCAAACAGCAGGAGCCTATTGAAATTTATTTTGCATCTACTTCCGGCCTTATCTGCAAAACTTCTGCGGTGAAAGATTTATTACCGTTTTCTTTCGACCGGTCGTTTCTTTAATGTAAAAAACGTATCTTCGCATCAACTTTTTCAGAAAAGGGAATCACGTGCAATTCGTGAGCTGTCCCCGCAACTGTAAATCATGGGATGTAGCGGTATTATAAACCAACCATCCGATTTTTCTGCCTAACAAGCCATTGTTTTTAAGAACGAGAAGGCGCAGAAAAGTGAAAGTCAGGAAACCTTGCTGAAAATAATATTATTAAAAACTGCTTTCGGAGGAAAAGCCTGCATTATGAAACAAAACTATTTTTTCGCTTTGCTGTTTTCAGCATTTTCAACCGTTCTGCATGCTCAGGAAACCATCATCGACACTGTTTACATCAGCGATATCCGGCTAAAGGATGCAGAAAAATCCCAAAAAATCATCCGAATCAACAAAGATGAAGTACTGAATAACCCGACGAATCTTTCGGAAGTTTTACGGTTTCAAACACCTTTTTACATCCGGGAAAACGGTCGCGGAATGGCTGCCTCGCCTTCTTTTCGGGGATCTACGGCACAGCAGACTGCTTTCCTTTGGAACGGGATTCCCGTAAATTCTCTTTTTTTAGGACAAGCCGATGTTAATAATGTGGGTTTGCTCACTTATGATCACCTTGCCGTAAAACCCGGTGGCGGAAGCATTTCATACGGAAGCGGTGCGTTGGGCGGAAGCGTTCATCTGAATAACAGCCTTTCTTTTAACAAAGGTTTCAACGGCGATCTGTTTACAGAATATGCATCTTTTGAAACCCTGAATTCTTCTCTAAAGTTAAATTACAGCACGGAAAAATGGTCCTTTCAGTTTAATACAGCTTACACGCAAAGTGAAAATAATTATGAGGTGGCCGAGTTGAAATACGTGAACCGCAACGGAAAATACCGTCAAAATAATTTTGGTTTGGGTAGCGGCTATCGCTTTGATGCCGGAAACGTATTGAATTTTCATACCCAGATAAGCAATGGGCTGCAACATTTTCCTGTTTTCTTTGAAGAAGATACCAAGTCAAAATATATTACTCAGGGATTCCGCTCCTTATTGCACTGGGCCCATCAAAACCGGAATTTTTCCAATAACTTAAAAATAGCTTTTCTGGAAGAAGAATTCCGACATTTTGCTGATATTGAAAAATCGGGAAATACTGGTTCCGGAGGTCAACTTTACATGGTGAAAAATGATGTATCGTGGATCAGCATTCCCAACATGGTGCTGATTCTTCAGACAGAATTTCAACATCAGAAAGCGCAAGGCTTTCAGGCCGGAAAGAGCGATCCCAAAAGAAATCAAGGTGCAGCAGCTCTTGTCTTGAAAAAACAGTGGGGAAAGTCGATCTTCACTGAAGGTGCTATCCGGAAAGATTTTATAGAAAACACGAACAGTCCGATGCTGTTCTCTTTCGGGTCGCAAATCAAAGCGACACCATTTTATACGGTGAAAATGAATTTTTCAAAAAACTTCAGAATTCCAACTTTCAACGATTTATATTGGGAGCCGGGCGGAAATCCGAATTTGAAACCGGAACATTCTCTACAGATTGAAATCGGGAATGAATTTCAATATAAAAATTTTTCTTTGGAAGTGGTTCCGTATTATCTGCGGACATCGGACATGATACAGTGGCTGCCGGGAAATATGATCTGGACACCCTTCAATACCAGCGAAGCAGAAAGCTACGGTGCGGAAATTTATGGTAATTTATCAGCTAAAATCGGCCAACAACAACTGAAGTTCAAGTCGGGTTATACTTTTACCCAATCCCGGGATTTATCCACCCGGAAATCACTAATGTACGTCCCGAAACATAAATTCTCGGGTACAGTTTCATTTGTAACGAAATACGGAAGTTTTTTCCTTCAGGGAATGTTTACCGGACTTACCTTCACTTCTACAGATGAAAATATGAAAACCGCACTGAACCCGTCTACGGTGGTGAATGCCGGAGTTCAACTGACGCTGAATAAGCATCTGCAAATGGGCATCAGGATTAATAATATATTGAACGAAGTGTACCAAACCAGCCAGTTTTACCCGATGCCCCTGCGCAATTTCGGAGTAAATTTCAGAAGCCAATTTTAAAACCTTATACAATGAAATTTTCAAAATTATTTACTGTAAGCCTTGCCTTAGCTGCGGCCTTCATGATTTCCTGCGATCGCAACGACCCTGAAGATGAAATGACGGCGACTAATTACGAGCACGGAATTCTGATCTCCAATGAAGGTGGATTCAGCACACCTACCGCAAGCGTTTCTTTTCTTTCCAATGATTTTTCTGTAAACGAAAGTGATATTTTCGCCAAAAGCAATAACAATGAAAAACTCGGAAATGTATTGCAAAGTATCGGTTTCAAAGGAGATCAGGCGTATTTAGTGATGAACAAGCCTTCCAAAATTGAAATCGTGAACCGGAACAGTTTTCAGAAAACGGGAACCATCACCACGAATTTGGATCAGCCCCGCTATATCGCTTTTCACGGAAATTACACTTATGTTACCAATAACAATTTTTTCGATGTAAAAAAAGTGAGTGTTTTTGACGCCGGAAATCAGTTTGTAAAAGACATTCCTTTTCCGCGCTATGCCGATAAAATTACTTCTTCGGGCGGATATATTTACGTGCAGACAGACGGTGTGGATTACATTCCGAATGAAGTTCCGACCGGACATACCATCAGCAGAATTAATCCTGCCAACAATGTAGTGGATCAAGTCATCACCCTCACAGATAATGCACCGATTCGCGATATGGTGGCAGATCAAAACTCGGTGTATGTTCTGACTTCTGACGATCAAAATACCTATCTGTACACCATCACTGCCAATTCCGGCGCTTTCAGCAAAGCCGAGTTCAGTGGCGTAACCCAAGCCAGAAATCTTGCGTTAGATGGTGGAAAAATCTATTTTTTTACCGGCGATAACAGGGTTCACGTTGTTACCGGAAACAGCAGCTCGCCTTTATTCAATGTCAGCAGTTCAGCTTATGTTTACGGATTCAATGTAATTGGCCAGCATGTTTTTATCTCAGAACCCTCTTTTGTTTCCGACAGTACGGTGAAGATTTTCAACCTTTCAGGAACATTGGTGAAAACCCTGAGTACGGGAATTGGAACGAATGGATTTTATCAGAATTAAGGAAAACAAAATTCAGTTAGTGAAGTAAAAAGTAGGCCGAAATGGTCTACTTTTGTTTTACAAACTCACGATATGAATAAATTATTTTTTATTATTATTTTTCTTTCGGTTTTAATTGTAAAAAGTCAAAAAATTTCAGTAGTTGATAGTCTAGATAACTCTTCGATTTCATACTCAGAAATTTTAGTTGACGGAAATAGATTTTTTACTGATTCTTTGGGTAATTTTGATTTATCGGGTACATATAAAAACCTCATCATCAGAAAGCCAGGATATTATGATAAAACTTTGAAAAAAATAGACCATCTTGTAAAACTATCACCAAAAGTTATTCATATTCCTGAAGTTTAATTGACTAAAAGGCAACGAAAAACCCTCTCTGCAAAAACTAAAAACAACAGCACCACTCTTATTCCCTTAGGTATTGAATATGGATTTAAAATTAGCAATCCATATAATAAAGAAGGAATAGTAAAAAGCTTAATCGTTCCAATTAAAAAAATATACGAAAATAAAGCAGCAATTTTATTGATAAAATTTTACAATATTGCTAATGAAGAAATAGAGAACGAACCCGTGGAACACAGCAGCATCGTCATCAATATCAATAAATTAAACAGGAAAAAAAATACCATTGATCTTACTGATCAATTTTTGATGATACCAAAAGACGGAATATTCATATCACTTCAGGTAATTGAAGAATCGGGTTCAGACAAAATTAAAATTGACAAACCATCCATAAGCTTTGTTAACAGTGTTGAGAAAGCGAACATTTATTTTATGGATGTATAGAGAATAAATGGAAGCTACTGTCAAACAATACTGCGTTGATAGGGGTATCTCTAATCGCTGATTTCTAAAATATTCCCTTTTGGAACGCTAATCGCAGCGATAAGAAATAAAAAACTTCCATAAAAATATCCCCAAAATTTACCGCAATCTTCATTTTTCAGCCATCGCAAGTTGATCAATTTTTATTACATTTGCCATAGCTGATATTATGAAGAACAATAAGAGAAACCCTGCCGTTCAGGTGCCTGAACAAGGCAAAACACTTTCGAAGCCGCGTATTTTTTTCGGAATTTTATTTATTGTCACCGCCGTGGTGATGGCACTGTCTTTTGCTTCCTATCTCAAGAACTGGAAGGCCGATCAGAGCCAGGCCGGAACTATGCTGGATAAAACCGTGAAGTCGTCCAACATTTTCGGGAAAGTGGGCGACTGGCTGGGAAAAGTTTTTATTTTCGACAGCATTGGTATTGCAGCCTTTCTGGTCGCTTTTCTGATTTTCGTTTTCGGGCTTCTGATTCTTAAAAAGAAATATTTCAAACCCTGGAAAACCATCGGCCATTCTCTGTTTTTCATTTGCTGGCTGCCCGTTTTTCTAGGAGCCGTCACCCAAGGAAGCGGTACCCTCAGCGGAGTTTACGGTTTCCAGATTGTTGATTTTCTGAATGCTGTCATCGGCCCTTTGGGTTTATGGACGGTCATTGTGGTAGGAATTGCTTTGTATTTCATCCTCGAATTTAATCTGAGGCCATCTTCCATTCGTTCCGGACTTCATCAGCTCAATGAAAATACCGTAGGAAGGGTAAAAGGAATGATGCCCGATTCACGGGAAAATTTTGAAGCAGATGACGAACTCACAGACGCTAACAATGATTCTCCAATTTCGGCGAAAACCACGTTTCCTGATTCAGAAGAAAAAAATATTGAACCATTATCTGAACCTCATACAAGTTCTGATATTCAGCCCCTCACCACTCCTAATCTGACTTCATTTGATGATCAGCCTGAAAGAAAAACCACGGTTACGCTGACTTCGGATACAAAACCTGAAAGCAGTGTAAAAACTCCTGAAGATGAATTTGATTTCAAAGTTGAGATTGCACAGGAAGTAGATGAACTGGATGAAACAGAGAAAAAATCTGCAGAACTGGTGAAAGCTTACGGCCGTTATGACCATACGCTAGAACTTGCCGGATTTCAAATGCCTACAGTTGATTTGCTGAAGGATCACGGAAACGAAGAAATCCACATCAACAAAGAAGAACTGGAAGAAAATAAAAATAAAATTGTCGGTCTTCTGAAGAATTTCAATGTCGGAATAGCAGAAATAAAGGCAACCATCGGCCCAACGGTAACCTTGTACGAAATTGTTCCGGAAGCCGGAATTCGTGTAGCGGCCATTAAAAAACTGCAGGATGATATCGCTCTGAATCTTTCCGCTTTGGGCATCAGAATTATCGCCCCGATGCCCGGCAAAGGAACCATAGGCATCGAAGTTCCCAGAAAAAACCCTACGATGGTTTCTATGAAAAGTGTGATTGCTTCGCAGAAATTTCAGAATTCTGATATGGATCTTCCTGTAGTATTCGGGAAAACCATTTCAAACGAAATCTTCATGGCCGATCTTGCCAAAATGCCACACCTTCTGATGGCAGGAGCTACAGGACAGGGAAAATCGGTGGGAATTAATGCGATACTTACTTCGCTGCTTTATAAAAAACATCCGAGCGAACTGAAATTCGTGATGGTGGATCCAAAAAAAGTAGAACTCACTTTATATTCGAAAATTGAAAGGCACTATCTGGCTAAGCTTCCCGATACCGAAGACGCGATTATTACCGATACCCATAAAGTAATTACGACACTCAATTCGCTGTGTGTGGAAATGGACATGCGTTATGAACTGCTGAAAAACGCTTTCTGCAGAACCATTAAGGAATACAACAAAAAATTCAGCGAGAGAAAACTGAACCCCGAAAATGGCCACCGGTATCTTCCTTATATCGTATTGGTGGTAGATGAATTTGCCGACTTGATCATGACGGCAGGTAAAGAAATAGAACATCCTATTGCCCGGCTTGCACAGTTGGCCAGAGCGGTTGGAATTCACCTGATTGTGGCTACGCAAAGGCCGTCTGTGAACGTGATTACCGGAATGATAAAAGCCAATTTTCCCGCCCGTGCTGCGTTCCGGGTGATTTCGAGTATTGATTCCAGAACGATTTTAGATTCGCCGGGAGCAGATCAGCTGATCGGAAAAGGAGATATGCTTTATTTCAACGGAAATGAAATTTTGAGACTTCAGTGCGCTTTTGTCGATACGCCGGAAGTCGAAAAAATCGTGGATTATATTGGTTCTCAGCGCGGTTATACCACTGCACTCATTCTACCTGAAGTTCCTTCCGAAGAAATGTCGGTTTCCACAGGCGGTTTCGATCCGAATGAAAAAGATGCCCTTTTTGAAGACGCAGCACGCATTGTGGTTTCTACGCAGCAAGGCTCCACTTCCATGCTTCAGCGACAATTGAAATTGGGTTATAACAGAGCGGGAAGAATTATGGATCAACTGGAAGCCAGCGGAATTGTAGGAAGTTTTAACGGAGCCAAAGCCAGGGAAGTTCAGATTGCAGACCTCAATTCATTAGAGGAGTTTCTGGAAAATTTACGAAACAAATAATCGTTTTCAGAAACGCCGGACGGCTTCTTTTTCCCAGGGAAACGGAACACTTTTTGAAAAGAACGTGGCGATGGGAAAGAGAAAACCGGTTTAACATCTTCCATTCTGAAGCATCTAATTTCACGTTCTGAAGCACCTAATAATTAAAAAATATTGAAAATGAAAAAAATGTTATCGAAACTGATCGTTGCCACGATGATAGCCGGCGCAGCTAGTTTTAGTTTTGCTCAAAAAATTGATGCCAAGTCCAGACAAATTTTAGATGCCGTTACCCATCATTACAAATCCAAACAGAATACTTATTTCAAATTTACTTTCGGATCCGGCCCAAACGGAAAGGTAACCAAAACGGAAACGGGAATTTATTACGCCGCTGGTGATCGTTATAAATTAAAAATAATGGAAACTGAACAGATTTTTGACGGAAATAAAATCTACAATATCAACACCGAAGATATGGAAGTAACCATCGCCAAACCGAATGCTACTGATGCCATGTTCTCACCCATCAATTATCTTACTTCCTACCGGAAAGATTACAATGTAAGTTATGAAGGCAAAAGACATGTGAACGGGGTAAATACAGATTTTATAAAACTGACCCCTGTGAGAAATAACGGACTGAAACATGTGTACCTCTTTGTAGATTCAGCTAAAAAACAAATGGTAAAACTGGAACAGCACGGCAATAACAAGGATATTTCGGTGATTGCTATCAGAGAATACAAAGAGAACCAAAGACTGGATCCCAATATGTTTACCTTCAACAAAACCAATTACAGAGATTATATCATTACAGAACTATAATAGTTTCTCCGGTTTTGATTAAAAATTTTACAGATAATAACGCATAAAAACAAAAGCCGCAAAGCTGATTACTTTGTGGCTTTTTCTTAATTTTGGGCCATGATAAAAATTATCGACCGGTATATTATAAAAACCTTTTTCGCTCCGTTCCTGTTTATTTTCAGTGTACTGTTTTTCATTTTCATTGTGAATATTGTATGGATACAGCTGGGTCAGTTTATGGGAAAAGGGTTGACGTACTGGGAAATAATTAAACTGTTATTCTATTTTGGAGTCAGCGTCATCAGTCTGGTCATGCCGCTTACCATTCTTTTATCCTCCATTATGACTTTCGGCGAGTTTGGCGAACGCTACGAATTGGCGGCGTTGAAAGCTGCCGGTGTTTCGCTCACCCGGGTCATGGCACCTCTTTTTGTGGTTTCCGTTCTTCTTTCTGTTATTTTGTTTTTGTTTCAGAACAATATTATGCCGGATTTCCAGAGAAAAGCCAAAAACATGATGTACAATATTGCCCAAACCCGGCCTGCTCTGAATTTTACCGAAGGCCAGTTTATCGATCAGATTCCGGGATATTTGGTTAAGTTTGATAAAATATCGGGCGAAAACGGAGAGAATCTCGAAGGGGTGTATATTCACAGAAAAGCTAATTCTTATCAGGATCAGCAGTCTATCCGGGCAGAAAAAGGAAAACTGATGCCTTCTCCCGAAAACAATAATTATCTGCGGCTGGTTCTTTTCAACGGATATGTTTTTGAAGAAAATATTTTCGGTAAAGGATTTACAGAAAGACAAAGACAACCCGATCAGGCAATAAAATTTGACACCCTCGTTTCTCATTTTGACATCAGTGAAATTATTAACAAAGCTATTGAAGAGGAAAGAATTACCGACGATTACCGTTTTCAAACTTACGGCCAACTTTCAAAATCGCTTGTGGAAACAAGGAAATCCAACACCAAAACTTTTGAATACATCAATAATGATTTAATGAGCCAGGTAAATCCTTACCTGAACAGTTCGGAGAAAGTATTAAATATTTCCATTGAAAGAATGCCTGTAAAACCTGCT
>JAEYOX010000040.1 GCA_023411265.1 Bacteroidota bacterium
ACTCCCGATACAATACTGTCATTCAAAGGTTTTTGATAAAAATTCAAAAAGAAAAATTTGAATTCTTTTTTAAACTGAATTTCGGCCGGAATTAAAATATATTGAGCTTCACGATCAAAACTTCCGATGGAGCGTTTATTTTTATCAAAATATTCCACATTAAATCTGGCGAAATTCAATGTATCCTTACGAAAGTAACGTTCTTTTACTTCGAAAGAATTGATACTCAGATTATTTACCTGTAAACTGTCAAGTTCAGTGAGAAGATTTCTAACTGTATTAGAGTCTGGTTTATGAAAATATCCTAATATTTGTTTGTACAGCGCATCATCAATATCAGTGTCCTTATTTCCGGAATTATATAAAATAGACAGTTCCAGCACTTCCCGTACTTTTTGCTTTGTAATTTTATTGATGGCTTGTGCACTATCCATCTTATTAGTAGGATAACTGGTTTTATTGGTGTTGTATTTCACCTGTTCCAGTGAAAGATCCTGTTCTTCTTTCTTGCAGCCTATAAACATCAGGATAAAGAGAAGTAAAGATAATATTTTAAGGTTGCTCATCATCTTCTTTAATTTTAAATTTTATGGACACTATTTTTCCTTTATCGGTCTTCATTTCAATGACAGAAAGGTTTTTTAAAGATGTAGTTGGTGTGGTAACCAACGAAATATATTTTTGTTTGTCTAAAGTTTCAATTCCATAAATATCGCTGTCAAAAACCTGATAGATCAGTGCCTGATCGCTGATTCTGTTTTCAAGTTCACGACGTTTTTGTTTTATTAACAAAGACGACTCCTCAGGATTTCCCAGAATTGATTTTTTTGAAAAGTAATCGACAGCCATTTTATAATCGTCCGGTTTCAATTCAATATTTTCTTCATGCGGCGCGTTTTTGAGATTCCTGTTTACTTCCATATTTTCATGTAACGGAGATGAGATAAGCATTCGAAGCATTTCGTCTTTTGTTGTGTAATGAAAGCATTCGCCGGGTTTTATTCGGAAGAAAAGGGGAGATTCATTCTCTTTGAATACTTTTATTTCCAGCATGTTTTGAATCGGAGCATTTCTGTCTGCATCATAGAAGCAGTAAGAGTACGTTGTATCAAATAAATTATTTTGCCAAAGAAAGATCACTGCTATGATGGCTGCAACGCCGGTCGTGATTCCTAATATGAAATTCTTCAACGATTTCTTCACCGGTTTTTGTTCTGAAGTATCATATGTTTCTAGAGGAATTTTTTTCTCAAAATACTGGTTATCAGATGTGCTTAATTGTATATCTTCGTGTGTCCCTTCTTTGGAGTTCGTTTTTTCTGCGACTCCGAGTGGTGTTTCAGATGCTTGAATTTCGACGCTACCAGTTGGATCCACAACAGAATCTTCTTCCGACTCCTTTAAAATTTCGTTGGCAAAAAGGTGGTTTTTCTTGAAATCATACCAGGAAGCATAACCCGCATAAATACTTAGCAAATTAAGCATATCAATTCGCGGAACCTTTGTAATCGGTTTGTTTTTAAAATAGGTATAAAAAGACTTTTCGCTGATATTTCCTTTTGCGAACTTCCTCAGATCTTCCTGAAAATAAATAATATCAATCCCCTTCCACTTTGAAATATCATCGTGTGAAGGAGTGTGATTTTTCAGGTATTGAGCCTGAACCTCAGTTTTCAGTTGCTCAAAATGTAAAATCTCCAGATCAGCCAATTGTAATATATATGTATATTTGTTTGATTATCAGTTATGCTGATTTGTAAATCAGTTTTACAAATGTATTACAATTAATTTTCTAAAACAAATTTCATTGTGAGTGTATCTTTGTACTGTTAAAAAAGACGAACAACGCCAAATAGTAATGAAAATGAAAAAATTAATATTAATAGCCAGCGCTTTTATTTTATCCATAGTTTCCTGTAAAAAATCTGAAACTGTGGCTACCTCTTTTGAAGATTCTTCTACTATTTCAATGATAGATTCGGCTGTTATTGTTGCAGACTCTGCTGCGTCCGTTGTTGACTCTGCTGCCACTGCTTCGGTAGATGCAGCCGCAGATGCTGCTGCTGCCACTTCTGTTGCCGCAGCCAATGCTGCGAAGGAAGCTTCAGAAAATGCTGCTGACGCTGCAAAGGGAGCTGCTGATGCTGCAGCTGACGCAACGAAAGCTGCTGCAAAAGAAGCAAAAAAATAAAGATTTATTAAAATCTTAAAAATTTAAAGTGAACAAAAAATAAATATTAACTACTTTTGCACTCGCAAAAAAACATTTAAAACAAATTGAATATTATGAAAAAGTCATTATTTGTAGCAGGTATCGCTGCTTTGGCTCTTGTAGCTTGTAAAAAAACTGAAACTGTAGACACTACTGCTGCTGACTCTATGGAAGTAGAAGTTATGGATTCTTCTGCAATTATCGTTGATGATTCTGCTGCTATCGTTACTGATTCTGCTACTATCGTTGCTGATTCTGCTACTGTAGAAGTAAACTAATTTTTTACGAAAAAAGACAAGAGGTTGGTTTCTTAGAAATCAACCTTTTTTTTGTTTCATTATTTCGTAGCAGGCGATCGCGACAGCATTGCTGAGGTTCAAAGAATCTATAGTGCCGGATGTCGGAATTAAGGTATTTTCGCCTTTCCCCGTCCAGAATTCTGTGAGACCGGAATGCTCCGTTCCGAAAACAATGGCAGATTTTGAACCAAAATTTCGGTTATATAATGGTTCAGAATTATCATCCATAATAGTTGTAAAGATCTGATATTGGTTATTCTTCAGAAATTCATACAACTCCTCATTGCTGGTTTGGAAAAAATTCAAACCGAAAATGCAGCCCACACTGGATCTAATTACATTTGGATTATAAAAATCTGCTTTTACATCGGTTACAACTAAAGCATCTATTCCAAAGGCTTCACAACTCCGCATGATGGCTCCTAAATTTCCCGGTTTTTCCACACCTTCCACTACAATGAGAGATGAATGCTCGCTTGAATGGAAGTTTTTTAAAGCCGTAGGTTTTACTTTGTATATCCCAATAATTCCTTCGGAAGTTCCGCGATAAGCGATTTTGTCGTAAACTTTTTCCGATACGAAATAGCTTTTTCCGGCAATTTCTTTTCCCTTAAAAATGTTTTCGGCGATAAAAAATTCCACGGGCTCAAAACCAAATTGTAAAGCTCTTTGGTTTTCCTGGTTTCCTTCAACCACAAAAACATGATTTTTTTTCCTGAATCGGTTGTCGGTAATAAGGCGGCTCAGGTATTTTATTTTTTCATTTTGAATACTTTCAATCATTGTTTGTTCTTATTTTCATCCTGAGTCGGAAGTTCAGTTGGGAATTCTTCGTCAGCGCGTTCCAAAAGCATTTCCGGTAGATGCTTTTTAGTTGAAGCACCCAGTTGTTTTAGTTTCTGAACACTCCCTACCAGGTTTCCGCGGCCTGACGACAGTTTTCTCATCGCATTTTCATAATCGCTTTTTGCATCGTCCATTTTCTTCCCTATTTTCAGTAGATCCGAAACAAATCCTTCAAACTTATCGTACAAAGCTCCCGCCTGACGCGCAATTTCTTCTGCATTTTTATTCTGATCAGCTCTTTTCCAAACATCGGAAATCAGTTTCAGATAAGCGATAAGATTGGTTGGGCTCAACATGATAATATGCTTTTGATAGGCATAATTCCAGAGTTGCGGATCACTTTGAACGGCGGTAAGAAAAGCAGGTTCGATTGGGATAAACATTATCGTGAAATCGAGAGATTCCTTCAGATTATCGTATCGCTTTTGAGCGAGGACATCAATATGTTTTTTTACTGCGGCGATATGTAACCCGAGATTTTGCTTTCGAATATCCTCATTTTCAGCACTGATCATTCGTTCATAAGCATTCAGTGAAACTTTAGAATCTATAACCACCATTTGATTTCCGGGAAGTTTAAGAACAAAATCAGGTCTTTGGCTTTCGCCATCTTCACTTCTAATGGTCATCTGGGCAAAATATTCGCGGTTTTTTGAGAGCCCGGAATCTTCCAGAATTCTTTCCAGAATCATCTCACCCCAGTCCCCCTGAGTTTTCGTCTGGCCTTTCAAGGCGGTGGCTAGATTGTTGGCTTCCTGGCTTATTTTATTGGTTTGTTCCATCATCAACTTGATGGTGGCATTGAGGGAATATCTTTCGCGCGTTTCATTTTCATACACTTCATTGACGCGTTTTTTGAAATTTTCGAGGTTTTCCCCAAGTGGTCTCAGAAGGATATCCAGATTTTCTTTATTAGCATCGGTAAATTTCTTGGATTTTTCTTCGAAGAGTTCGTTCGCAATATTTTTAAATTCATTTTTTGCAGCTTCCTGAAGTTTTACGATTTCCTCTTTTTGATTGTCAAGCAGTTTTTTCAGGTTTTCATTTTGAGCGGAAAGTTCAGATTTCAATTCGCTGAGCCGCAGTTTTTCTGTCTGCAACATTTCGATTTCCCCTGCCTGTTTTGCATTTATTTCAGACTGCCGGATAATTTGTTCATTCTGATTTTCATTTACGGCATTGATTCGGGCAAGATTCTGCTGCACTTCTTTCAGGATTTCTGCTTGCTGGTTGCTGCGCTCCTTTTCTTGAAGAATCATTTTTTCCAGTTCGTCTTTTTTAAGTTGAAAATTTTGCAGATCCGCTTCTTTGCGGATAAAATTCTGATGTACCTCGTCATATTTTTTCCGCGGAACATTTCCTGATTTTAAAGCGAAATATACGATTGCGGCTCCAGAAATAATACCAAAAAATAGGCCGAGGAGTAATGAAGTGATTTCCATGTTTCAAAAATACAAAGAAGATTCTATATTTTGAGTGATGAATATCGGAACTTCGATCTGCGGTAATGTTTCATTTAATTATAAAAAAAAATCGCCCTGCATGGTAAGGGCGATTGTGAAGTAATGAGTTATTTTCCGAGGAAGGAATTGTACATCCAAACTTCTTTTTCCTGCTCGGTGATGTAGTCGCTCATTTGGGAATTGGTTCCTTCGTCACCTATTTCATCTGACAGTTCCAACAATTCTCTTTGCAGATCGATCACGATTTTAAAAGAAGCCAAAATATTTTCTACAGCTTTTGTGGCATCGCTTACTTCTTTGCTTTCCGGGATAGAGGAAACCGTGAGATAATCGGAATAATTATGATTTGGAGTAGCGCCCAGTGTCAAAATTCTTTCCGCAATTTCATCAATTTTAAGAACCAAATTGTCGTATAATTCTTCAAATTTCGGATGAAGGATAAAGAATTGATCACCTTTAATATTCCAGTGCGCCCCCCGGGTATTCTGATAGAATACCGAGTAATTGGCTAAAAGTACGTTAAGTTTTTCAGTAATTTCTTTTGTTTTGGACTCTTTAAGCCCAATGATAGCGGTGTTTTTCATAAGAATGATTTTGAACTTTTAAATGCAAAATCTGTTCCTCTTGACAGACTGGCAGACAAACGGATGAATGGAACAGTGATCTTTAATATTACAAAAGCAATTATATTTGTGAGCTTTAATGAAGAAATATTTATTATCCGTTGTGCATTTAGCATAAATTTATTTTTAGTTTGTTTAAATCTCTTTCAAAACCGATAGTTGGATGTTGGAATAATTACACAAATCAAATAGTTCACATCATGAACATTTGCAAAAACTCAAGCAATGAAATTTCAACAGGCTCATAAAAATCATGCTTTTTTTTCTGCATTTTATGTTTTTTTAGTACCTTTCATCTCTTATTCTGATCTCATGCAGGACTCGTGTGGTATGCATATTCGGCTGTTTAGTTTTCCCAATTATCTATTTTTACCTCTGATTTGTTGGACTTGTATTGGACTTGTAATGGAGTTGTATTGCACTTACCTGCGGTGTACCCTGCATATTCCCATAGGTATACCCATAGGATTGGTATGGGTAAAGGAGGGGAGAGGGTTCATTCATTCATAGGGTCGGGGAGGGGTTCCGAAAGCCAGGTTAGGGAGTTAGAAGTTCTCGCATTTTTCGGGAAAAACATTCATTACCAAGACACTCATGGCTATAGATACGTTTTTTGCGCTTTTGATCATTAAAAAGCACATTTAGAAGGCTGAAAGCATAAGTTTATTTTTAGTTTGTTTAAATTTCTTTTGAATATAAAGAAATTGAGATATTGGATCATGGTAAAAGAAGTTTAGAAGCATTTCTGGTGGCTCATCCCTCAAAGGTTTTTTTTTCTTACTGCAATTCTTCAGGCGTGTTTCGCGATGATCGAATATAGGTATGAGAATTATCTGATGATCTCATTTTTACTTTGATAGTTCATACCAGGGAGAAAAGATCGTTGCCAATGATATCGGAGCCATTGCATATTATGGAAGTGTAGCGCTTTTGGATATTGTGGGCTTGGGATCTACAGAAATAGCCGCTTAGTATTTGGAGTTAAAAAAACTTCCGGACACGGAAATAGAGGCAGGTTGCATCATTTTTTTAGGAAAATCATATCAGGAATAATGGATGTGCCATTGCCGTTATCTATCCCGATTGGTTTCCCGGTGGAGTTCCGGAGAACTGGATACTTGTCGCTACATGGACCATTACCCAAAACAGGAGTGCAGCCCGAGATACTGTGGATTTTTACACTTTAAAAAAAAATGAAATTAAAAAACTTCAGAAAAGCCTTCAAAGTTTCAACCTTTCCAAAGAAGTTCAACAGAAATTCTTTTATTAAGACAAAAATTACAGAACCTAAACTCCTGAGCTATTTAGAAATAATTAATAAGACGCGTTTGTCAGTTTGAAAATATTTCTTACTTTTGCACCCTAAAATAAAAAGCAATTAAATGCCTACTATTCAACAATTAGTTAGAAAAGGAAGAGCCACGCTTGCCAAGAAGAGCAAATCGGCTGCCCTTGAATCCTGTCCACAAA
>JAEYOX010000014.1 GCA_023411265.1 Bacteroidota bacterium
GTCAGATCCATTTTTTTATAAACAATCCCTGTGGATTGCGTTCCTGTGTAGGAACTGACCTGCAGAAATGCAATTTCACATTTTCCGGGATAATGCTTCAGAAAATCTGAGAAAAACATGATAACGCCGTTCAATACCCCAATAAATACGGGAACTTCATCTTGGTATTCCTGATATACTTTTTCAGCAAGACTTTTGATGAGCTCCTGAATTTCTTCATGTGTCAGGTACGGAACAAATTCTTTATCGTGAATGGTAATCGTTTTCATAAAAATGACAAAGCGCAAATTTACAAAAAAACTTCAAGACCTCAGATTGGCGAACTATTTTTGCCGTATTGTTGCCTACGTTTTTTATAAGGGTTAAATTTGTACGAATCTTAAAAAAAGAAATAATATGTCAACTTACGTGGTTGTTGGCCTTCAATACGGTGATGAAGGAAAAGGGAAAATCACCGATGTCCTCTCAGCAAAATCCGACTATGTAGTACGTTTTCAAGGAGGCGACAATGCCGGACATACCGTGTACGCAGGCGAAGAAAAGTTTGTTCTTCACTTGCTTCCATCGGGCGTTTTGCAGTGTCGGGGAAAATGTATTATTGCCAACGGGGTAGTGGTAAATCCAAAATCCTTTATCAGAGAAATTGAGCAGATTGAGAGCAAAGGAATGAGAACGGATCATGTATTCATCAGCCGCAGAGCACACGTCATTATGCCGTATCATATTCTGCTGGATACCTATCGAGAAGAAGAAACTGGCGGCACGCACATCGGAACCACAAAAAAAGGAATTGGGCCGTGCTACGAAGACAAAATTGCCAGAATTGGAATCCGAATGGTAGATTTGCTGAATCCTGAAGTTCTTCGTGAAAAGATTGAGATAAACCTGAAGTCCAAGAACAGTCTCTTTGAAAAATATTTTGAAAAACCTACTCTGAATGTGGATGAAATTTTCAATGAATATATTGAAATCGGAAAGAAACTTCAGGACAGAATCGTAGATACTGAGGTAGAACTGAACGAAGCGATCCGCGATAATAAAAATATACTTTTTGAAGGTGCACAGGCGCTCATGCTGGATATCGATTTCGGAACCTATCCGTATGTAACCTCTTCTTCTCCTTCCACAGGTGGGGTGTGTAGCGGAGCCGGAGTTCCGCCCACCGCTTTGCAAAATCTCATCGGTGTTGCCAAAGCCTATACCACAAGAGTTGGAAACGGGCCTTTCCCGACCGAACTGGACAATGAACTGGGTGAAGAAATCAGAAAAATAGGACATGAGTTCGGTGCCACTACTGGCAGGCCACGACGAACGGGCTGGCTGGATCTGGTTTCCTTGAAACACGCCACCATGATCAATGGAATTAACAATCTGGTCATCACAAAACTGGACGTCCTTTCAGGGATATCTCCTTTGAAAATTGCCACACATTACAAAACGGAAGACGGGAAGATCATTGATTATTTTACTTCTTCCACTACGAAACTTTACCATTATGAACCGATATATGAGGAGTTACCGGGATGGGATGAAGATATTTCGCATGCCCGAAGCTATGATGAACTTCCTGAAAATGCCAAAAAATATATCGAGTTTATTGAAGAATATTTAGGCATCAATGTTTATCTGGTGTCGGTAGGACCGGAGCGAAGTCAGAATATTATCCGTAAAGAACTGTTCTGAGAAAACAACATTTCATTGAATGAAGAAGCCGTCTTCCACGAGTGGTAAGACGGCTTCTTTTTTTTGTTTTTTATGTTTCTCTTACATCCTGTTTACGGTGTCAATTCCCAGCAGAGAAAGGGATTTTCTGATGACCGTTCCCGTTGCGCGAGAAAGATTCAGGCGCATGGTTCTGGCCGAAATATCGTCCTGATTCAGAATAGGATTATTTTGATAGAAGGAATTGTAGGTCTTTACCAGCTCATACACATAATTGGCTACATGTGCCGGACTGAGCGTGGCGGCAGCTTTTTCTACCACTTCATGATAATTGGATAGCTGCATGATGAGTTCTTTTTCGGATGCGTTCAGGTGATATTCTTCCGGTATTGTATTTGATTCAGAAATTTCTGCTTTTGCAAGTAAAGATTGAATCCGGGCATAAGTGTATTGAATAAAAGGCCCTGTATTGCCGTTAAAATCTATGCTTTCAGCTGGATTGAACAACATTTTTTTACGTGGATCTACTTTTAAAATAAAGTATTTCAGTGCACCGAGGCCCACCGTTTCGTATGATTTTTCTTTTTCAGCATCTGAAAGGAGTTCAAGTTTCCCGAGTTCCTGAGCTTTTTCTTTTGCGGTAAGATACATTTCCTGCATCAAATCATCGGCATCAACTACAGTGCCTTCGCGGGATTTCATTTTCCCTGCGGGAAGTTCCACCATTCCGTAAGATAAATGGAAGAGGTGCTCTGCCCACGAATATCCAAGTTTTTTCAGGATCAAAAACAGGACCTGGAAATGATAATCCTGTTCGTTTCCTACGGTATAAATCAATTTTTGAATGTCATTTTCTGCAAATCTTTGTACCGCTGTTCCCAGATCCTGTGTCATATAGACGGAAGTTCCATCGGAGCGCAATAACAGTTTATGATCCAAACCTTCTTCCGTAAGATCTATCCAAACGGAACCATCAGCTTTTTGGTAAAAGACATTTTTTAATAATCCCTCCTGAATGATATTTTTTCCTAAAAGGTAGGTCTGACTTTCATATTGCACCTGATCAAAATTAACTCCCAGACGCTGATATGTTTCGTTAAAACCCTCGTACACCCAGGTGTTCATTTCGTTCCATAGGTTTCTTACATCTTCATTTCCCTTTTCCCATTCCAACAACATGTGCTGAGCTTCCTTCATCATCGGAGCTTCCTTTTTGGCAGTTTCTTCATCTATTCCCGACGCAACCAGCTCGGCAATTTCCCTTTTGTAATGTTGATCAAAAGCTACATAAAATTCACCAACCAGCTTGTCTCCCTTTCTGTGGGCTGAGACCGGTGTGGCTCCTTTCCCGAATTTCTGCCACGCCAGCATTGATTTGCAGATGTGAATTCCCCGGTCGTTAATAATCTGAGTTTTAATCACATTGTAGCCTGCTTCTTTCAGAATCTGAGAAACTGAATAGCCTAATAAATTATTTCGAATATGACCCAAATGCAGAGGTTTGTTGGTGTTGGGAGAAGAGAATTCCACCATTACCGTTTCATTTTTTGGTGTGATATGATTTAAATTTAAGCTGGACATTTTGAAATTTTCCAGAAAAAAAGCATCCTTAATGGTGAGGTTCAGAAATCCTTTAACCACATTGAAACCTTCCACGAAATCGTACTGCGCTGTCAGGGCGCCTCCCAGTTCCATTCCGATCTGATCCGGGCTTCTCTTCACAACTTTCACCAATGGAAATGTCACGATTGTGAAATCGCCTTCGAAATCGGTTTTGTTTTCCTGAATTTCCAGCGTCACGTCCT
>JAEYOX010000022.1 GCA_023411265.1 Bacteroidota bacterium
GATTTAATGTACTGCTCGTAGTTTTTATTGATCAATTGATAATCTGCAAGAAATGCTTTGCGCTGAGCGTGATCAGCTGTGTCCAACTTTTGGCTGAACGCAAAAAAAGAAGTGAATAACGTTAAGATAAAGAGTAATTTTTTGTTCATCTGGTGTATTTAAAAACTTAAATCTAAGATAAAGATTTTTTTAGACAGATCAAGTTGATTTTTTCAGAAACTTGCTTTCACCTGCATGCTGCCGATATGAATCGTTCTTTCGCCGGAATTACGGCCTTCATAATTAATGTTGAGCATGATGAAACTGTTCAAAGCTTGCTGTAGAAACAAACTCCAGACTTGATTTTTTCCCGGTTTCAGGCCGTCCAGCATCTGATTTCCGACCAGGGAAAAATTATTTCCGGTAAAATCATTATTGATGAAGGAAAAATTCCCCCGAACGGAAGTTTTCTTATAATCCCACTGCAAAGTTCCTGTTATATCAAAAGTTTTTAGAAATTCATCGCCGTCGGTTCGTTTTTTTTGCCGGAATGCAGAAGAAAGTTCGGCCTGTATGGTTTCTGAAAATTTATAAGTGGCCTTCGGTCTGGTTTCAATATTATTGAGAATAAAATCCCTTGTTTTGAACATTTGAGACGAATTCTGAATATGATGAACCGAGTTCTCCCAGTCCACCCGAAAATCAGTATTGAACCAATATCCGATATTCAGGAAGTGCGAATCCTGTTCGCGTTCTTCGTTGCTCGCATTGGCATTAATGAGATTATCGTTGGCAATAAAACGGTAATTTCCGTTCCAGCCGGATTTTTCTGTCGGATTAAACTGTGCGGAAGCCAGAAGGTTCTGGTTTTTCAAAATCTGATTGCTGTTTTTTTCAAAAGGATTCCACACCACTACTTTGTCTTCTTTGAAATAAGAATTTTGAGAATTGAGTGAGAAGTTGAAATTCCAGCGCTTCAGAAAGCTGTTTTCAGAATTGAAAATAATGGAGGGATTCACAAAAAGGGCAATCTGAAGTTTGTTTTTATTGGAAGGAAGATAGCGTACCGAATTGGTATACACGCGGATGTACTGTGCCAGATCGGCATATTCTGCAATTTCAAACTCATCAAGCTGCTGAATGCCATCGCCGTTATAATCAGTCCATTTGTAGATCCCCTGTCCGTCTGTCACTTTCACATATTGAAATTCACGTTGCGCTTCCTGTCCGTTTCCCAATTCGTAAAACGCCTGCAAGCGCATTCCGTTGCGAAAGAGCTGCTGATTGTACAGAATATTTCCGACCACAAAATCATTGTTCAGTTGTGCGGCGAGCAGATTATCCTGATAATAAAACTTTCTGTAATGAACCATTGCATTCAGCGTAGTTTGCTCTGTTTTAATGAGCTGACTTTCTGCTACGATTCCCAGAATATGATTCATATTTTCCATTCGGTTGTTGCGGATGGAATCGTTATCACGGAAATAAACTCTCGTCAAAAGATGAGTTCTGGAAGAATCTCCGATTTTTTTCTGAACAAAAAGTTCTTTCCAGCTGAAACTCGTGGTATCAAAAAGCTGGGTTTCATTAAATTTTTTCTCGTTGTGTTCCATGCTTCCGCCTACTGCCCAACTTCCTTTTTTTCCGGTGTATTCAGAAATCAGATTCGCCCGTACAAACTGAGTATTTTGGAAATCCGCTTTTGTGTCGAGATAGGAAAATTTCCCCTGAGTATTGATTTTATTTTTCTGCCAGCCGAAATCCAGATCGTTTTTAATGCCTTTGTAGGCATCTCTTTCATCCAGATAATTTAACCTGTAATTCAGAAAGGATCTGTTTTGCCATTGGTTTAAAAAACTGAAAATAAACCGGTTCTGTGTTCGGTGATTAAATTCATTAGGCAAATTAAAATCTCTGGAGAACTCGACATCATTAATGCGGTCCAGTATATGAAATTGCGAACTGATGTGCTGATATTCAAAAGCGGGCGTTCCTTTCCATCGGTTTTTGGTAAAGGTTTTATGTCCGAAAATCCGGCCGGCATAGCCGAAATTCTGATGCTCGTCCCGGGAGGAAAAAAGATTGAGATCATAATTACTGAAGGAGAAATCTGTTCCCAGAACACCTTCGTTCAGCAAATATTCCGCATTATAGGAAAAAACATGAGATTTCTGCGGCGAAGGCAACTTACGAACTGCTCGGTATTCGCCAAGATTCGGTCCGGCATATTGAAAAACCCGGCCATTATTGGTGGTTTGTTTCAGTGTATAATCGCCCCGGCTGGTTCCGAAATACGTGAATGCAACCTGGTATAAAGTCTGGGATGCATCCGTAGAAAATTCATAGTAATTTCCTGCAGGATTGGCCACCAAACGGTACAGGATTTTGTTGACATCATATTCTGAAATCACTCCGGAAGGTGCGTACATCAGCTCCGGATCATTTCCTGCCTGCGCCAGAATCTGTTGGTCGGCTTCACTTAAATTCAAAGCAAGAGGCGCATTTTTATTGTCCTGCTCCACAAACCATTTCAGTCCTGTCCGGAAACGTTCCCGTTCATGCCGTATTTCTCCGGTGAAAAGATAGCGGGAGAAATTCCGGTTCGTATAGTTATAGGAAATGGTAATAAAATTTTGCTGCAGGATAGGGCGAAAGCTGGTAAACGTCACTTCGCCCGTATTGTAGTTGATGATATAATCCAGATTTTCTCCGCGTTTCATCAGAATACCGTCGATGAAAACCTGTTCTGAACCTGAAATGACGGTGATGAAAAGTTCGCCGTTTTTTCCCGTTAAACGATAAGGCCCCTGATTTCCTTCCATTCCCTGAAAGCGGATTCTGTGAAATTCACTTCGCGCAATACCGGCAGAAACCTCGACGGAAGTTTTATTTTTTTCGCCGAAATGCGTCTGAAACTCAAGTCCCATAC
>JAEYOX010000020.1 GCA_023411265.1 Bacteroidota bacterium
ATCAGACTTGCTTTTTTAGCTATTGTTGAGAAAGTATTAAACAAACATGATTTTCTATTACTCTGGAAAACTTTAAAACCCTGATGAGATATAAAATACAAACTCTTGAATATGAAATATTAAGAACGGTCAAGTTTTTTTTATAATCTGCCGGTTGTATATGATTATTTTTCTGCCCGCTTAATTTTTTTCGTGGCAATATCCTGATCAAGCAGCGGCGCCGATTCTACCACCACATTGTGCGGAGATACACCCCAGGTTTTGAAATCGTCGCTGCCTATGTATTTGACGAAATTGTAAATATTAAGGATAATTTTTTCTTTCACCGTGAGTAGCGTATCGTTAATATAAGTATTGTCGATGATCACATACTTCAAATCCGGCGGAATATTGTGTTTCCACAACGACGGATGGTTGCTCCGCGAAGGAATAACGCCTTGCTCCATCAGGTCTTTCAGCACATCATCAAAATAATCGTTGATTCGCCGGTCAATCTTAAATCCGAGCATGAAGTTGATTTTATAAATGGTTCCGGCCACCACTTCTTCTACCGTATAAGAAAAGGTGTAAGGTGCTTCCTGATTGACAATATTCAGAATAAAATAATGATCGGCTCTTTTGGGTTGTTTGCGGATGATGGAGTAAATAATCTTGGATTCTATTTCGCCTTCTTTTTTTGCTCTGCTCAAATAAGCCAGATTCGTGGCATATTTCGGAATGGATTCATCCAGTTTCATATCGGTAATGATGGGCGTGTACTTTTTGAAATCTACAAATTTGATAAATTTGGTTTTGATACGCCGTCCGTTGTACCAGGCATACATACAGGTCCCGATAAATCCGCCCAAAACAATAGTGAGCCAGCCGCCATCAAAAAATTTAATAATATTCGCACTGAAAAAACCGAGTTCAATAAAAAGATACACCACTGAAAACATCACTACCAACAAAGAGTGCATTCTTTTGCGACGCAGCCAGAAGATGAGCAAGACAGTGGTCATGAGCATCGTAATGGTGATGGTAAGCCCGTACGCAGCTTCCATTTTTCCTGATTCCTGAAAATAAAGAACTACAATAATACACAGCAGCAGCAAACCCCAATTGATTCTCGGAATATACATCTGCCCTTTTACACCGCTTGGATAATCTATTTTCTGATTAGGCCAGAAATTAATAGACATTGCTTCAGAAAACATCGTGAATGAACCCGTGATCACCGATTGGCTGGCGATGATGGCCGCAGCTGTGGCGAGCAAAACCCCGGGAAGCAACACATACTGCGGCATAATGCCAAAAAAGGGATTCATGCCCGTTTTTTGCACCATATCTGCATGATCCAGCAACCAGGCTCCCTGACCGAGATAATTCAGAATCAGCATTACTTTCACAAAAATCCAACTGACCCGAATATTGTTTTTTCCGCAATGCCCCAGGTCAGAATACAGCGCTTCCGCCCCCGTTGTACAAAGAAATACTGCTCCCATAATCACCATTGCACTCGGCGAGTGGGTGATAAGTTTATACGCATAATACGGATTAAAAGAATTGAAGATTTCAACGTGATCAAAAATATGGATGGATCCAAAAAAGCCCAGCGATAAGAACCAAAGAATCATCACCGGCCCGAAAAACTTCCCAATAAATCCGGTACCAAATTGCTGAATAAAAAAAACAATCACCAGAATAGCACAGGTAATGAGCACCACCGGAGTATTGGGATTGTACATCTTTAGCCCTTCTACGGCAGAAATGACCGTGAGCGACGGCGTAATGACACTATCTGCCACCAATGTTGCGGCCCCAATGAGGGCGATGATATAGAGCCACGTTTTTTTGGATCTTTTAATCAGAGAATACAGTGCGAGAATTCCGCCTTCCCCTTTATTATCCGCGCGAAGTGCGATAATCACATATTTCAGGGTGGTTTGCAAAGTGAGAGTCCAGATGATGCATGAGAGCGCACCTTCAATGTATTCGTTCAAAGGAAGCGAATTCTCTTTGGCCGCCACAATAGCCTTCATCACATACAACGGCGAGGTTCCGATATCCCCGAAGACGATTCCCAGCGATACAACTACTCCCAAAAAGGAAAGTTTCTTCAAATTGAACGGAGTTGCCGATTCCTCTCTTGTCATATGATCGAAAATATCGGCAAATTTAGATGAATAAAACCTTATATTTTGTTACTTTTTTTAAATAGAAAAACCTCGTTTTGAAAGTTTCTATCTATAATTGAAAAGAAAATCAGACACAAAAAAACTCCCATTTAAGGGAGCTTTATTTATGCTTTAATGTACATTGCTTTTTTAATTTCTTCTTTCACTTTTTCAAGTTTCGGAAACCATTCTGCAAATAATGCCGATGAATAAGGTGCCGGAGCATCGGGCGTCGTAATTCTCTTGATGGGCGCATCCAGATAATCGAAGGCTTTCTGCTGCACCATGTAAGTAATTTCTGAAGCTACGGAACCAAAAGGCCAGGCTTCTTCCAGTACCACAAGGCGGTTGGTTTTTTTCACAGAATTCAAAACGGTATCATAATCCAGTGGACGCACGGTTCTTAAATCAATCACCTCAACAGAAATGCCTTCTTTTTCCATATCTTCAGCCGCCTGCATTGCGAGTTTCATGATTTTTCCAAAAGAAACCAGAGTCACATCTTTTCCTTCTTTTTTAATATCTGCTTTTCCGATAGGCAGATAATATTCTTCTTCGGGAATTTCCATTTTATCGCCATACATCTGCTCAGATTCCATGAAAATCACCGGATCGTTATCCTGAATGGCAGTTTTCAAAAGTCCCTTTGCATCATAAGGATTGGACGGCACCACCACTTTCAGTCCGGGGCAGTTGGCGTACCAGCTTTCAAAAGCCTGAGAATGGGTAGCTCCTAACTGGCCGGCGGAAGCTGTAGGCCCGCGGAATACAATAGGACAGTTCCATTGTCCCCCGCTCATCTGACGGATTTTCGCTGCATTGTTGATGATTTGATCAATCCCAACCAGCGAGAAATTAAAAGTCATAAATTCCACGATGGGCCGGTTTCCGTTCATCGCTGCGCCTACCGAAATTCCGGTGAAGCCCAATTCGGCAATCGGTGTATCGATTATTCTTCTGGGTCCAAATTCATCCAGCATTCCTTTGGACGCTTTGTAAGCACCATTGTATTCTGCCACTTCTTCACCCATGAGAAAAATGGATTCATCTTTGCGCATTTCCTCACTCATTGCCTGAGCAATTACTTCACGGAAAGTATATTCTGCCATGATCTTTCTAATTTTAAAGTTCACAAAAATAATGAAAATTTTGTTACCTCGGGCAACCAACCTCCGCTTCTCTATATGTTTATAAAAAGACTCACACGGAAAGAAGCATATTCGTGGGAAAACTGATGAATTTTTTCATCAGTCTGTAATTTTCGCATTGATATTATCTGTAATTTAGTTCCTTCATTTAATTTAACTATTCACTTTAAAAACACCTCTCGGAATGGATACTACCTCTCAACAACCTGGCTATCAGGGGACCGATCGTCTTCTTTATGGAATGATTTTAGGCGTTCTGGCATTCTGGCTTTTCGCCCAGACTACGCTTAATATTAATGTAGAAATGGCGCAGGATTTAGGCATGAATCAAAGCATGATGAATATTGCCGTTTCCATCACTTCTCTATTTTCGGGAATCTTCATTGTGGTTTTCGGAGGTTTGGCCGACCGGGTGGGAAGGGTTAAAATCGTTCTGATCGGTTTTATTTTCAGTATCATCGGTTCACTTCTGGTCGCAATAACTCCGGAAGGGCAGTTCTCCTCTGCTGTTATGATTACAGGAAGAATTTTTCAGGGATTGTCCGGTGCCTTCATCATGCCTGCCAGTCTAGCTTTGGTGAAAGCCTATTGGGACGGAGCAGCGCGGCAGCGGGCTATCAGCTTGTGGTCTATTGGTTCATGGGGAGGTGCTGGCTTTTGTGCACTTTTCGGCGGCTGGGTGGCATCCAGTTTTGGCTGGCGTTATATTTTCTGGGCTACAGTGGTGGTTTCTGTCATCGGTTATTTTATGGTGAAAGGAACGCCGGAGAGCAAGGGTGTATCCAAAGGAGAATACCGGTTTGATCTGGCGGGAGTTTTTACTTTTATGATTACCATTATTGCACTACAACTGCTACTGCTGAAGGGAAGCGATTTCGGATGGACCAGCCCGGCTTCGCTCATGATCATTGCGGTGTTCTTGGTATTTTCCTACTTTTTCTACAGAACGGAACAGGGAAATCCTCAGGCTTTTGTTGATTTTAAACTTTTCAGAAATATGACGTATACGGGCGCCACAATTTCCAATTTTCTATTAAACGCTACTTCCGGAATACTGATTGTTTCCCTTTCGCTGGTACAGCGCGGAGCCGGAATGTCTTCTCTGGATGCCGGATTACTGACACTAGGGTACGCGGTGACTATTGTACTGTTCATCCGGATGGGTGAAAAATTGCTTCAACGTTTTGGTGCACGCCGGCCGATGATCTGGGGATCACTGATTGTGGCAGTGGCCATCAGCCTTCTGCTTTTCACGCATGTTATGCTCGGATCGTATAAAATTCTCGCTGTTATCGCTTATTCGCTTTTCGGTCTGGGACTCGCTTTCTACGCCACGCCTTCTACTGATGCAGCCCTGTCCAACCTTCCGGAAAATCAATCCGGAGCAGGTGCAGGAATTTACAAAATGGCTTCATCTCTGGGAGCTGCGATAGGCGTTGCTGTTTCCTCCGGTATTTTCACTGCACTGAGCGGTGATGCGGCAGCCACCGAATGGATGAACGGACTGATCACCTTTCAGGGAAGACAGGATAATCTTGACATACGGCATGCAGCCATGCTCGCTCTCGGTGTTAATCTGCTCATGGTAGTAGCTGCTATTATTTCTATTGTTTTAACTGTACCTAAACACCAAAAATCTACACAATGAATCCTATAACTGAAAATTTAAGCACCCGCCAGGAAGAAATAAAATCCTGGATGGACACCATGCACCGCAATCCCGAACTATCCATGAAAGAAGAGAAAACAGCGCAATATATCGCTGATATTTTAAGAACTTTTGATGGTTTTGAAATTGAAGAAAATATAGGAAAGTACGGTATCGTAGCTTCTTTAAAAGCGGGAAACGGCGACAAGGCCATCGGACTTCGGGCAGATTTCGATGCACTTCCCATTGAAGAACACAACGATCTCCCTTATAAAAGCAAAGTTTTCGGCGCAGCACATCTTTGTGGACATGACGGACACACCTCTATGCTGCTGGCGGCAGGAAAATATCTTTCTGAAACGAAAAATTTCAACGGAACCGTGCGATTGATCTTTCAACCCGGAGAAGAAACCATGGAAGGCGGACCTGCTATGATTGAGGACGGTCTTTTCGAACGCTTTCCTGTAGATGCTGTTTTCGGAATGCACAATATGCCAGGCTTGCCGACAGGAACTTTTCATTTTGCGGAAGGTGAATTTATGGCAGCTGTGGATAACTGGGAGATTATCCTGGAAGGAAAAGGCGGACACGGCTCTATGCCGGAAAAAGCTGTTGATCCTGTAGTAGCCGGAGCCTCTTTAGTAATGGCACTGCAAACCATTGTTTCAAGAAATGTGAGTCCATGGAACAAAGCAGTGGTTACCATTGGTGCATTCAATTCAGGAACGGTGGGGAATGTGATTCCGCAGACCGCTTCTCTAAAAGTCTGTATCAGAACTATGACAAATGAAGACCGCGAGCTAGTTCTGAACAAAGTCCGTAGCATTACCCAAGCGCAAGCGGAAAGTTTCGGTGTAACATCTGAAATAAAAGAAGGAATCCCCGGAGCAGTATTGGTGAACAGCCCAGAAGAAACACAATTTGCGAAGAATGTTGCGCAGAAATATTTCGGCGAAAATAAAGTAACTTATCCTGCTACTCCTTATATGGGCAGCGAAGATTTTGCATTTATGCTTCAGCATAAAAAAGGAAACTACTGTATGATCGGCAATGGAGATTCGATGATGGTTCATCATCCGCAATACGTTTTCAATCAGGATATTTTACCGCTGGGTGCAGCGTATTGGGTGGCGCTGGTAGAAGAGTTTTTGAAGTAATTTAACGGGTTAAAAAAAATCAGCGGTACCCTAGTTACTACTGATTTTTTTCTGTCGGGCATTCGTTAATTCACTTTATGCCAGGTCTGTGTTCTCCCGATCAAAGACAAACCGATATATCCTCTCACATTCAGTTTGTCGCCGTCTTTTTTGATGGTACATTTGTATTCTTTTCCTCCCTTTGGATTGACAATCGTACCGCCGGTAAACTCATCTCCTTTTTTCACCAGACCACGGATGATTTCGAGGCCGATCAGCGGTTTGCCGTTCCGGTCGCCTTTACAGTCGATACAAGTATTGTGGCTGGGTTTGGCGAGCAACTGCACGATTTTACCGTAATATTTACCATCAGATTTCTTCGTGATTTCGACTATGGATTTGGCTTTTCCCGTTTCATCATCTATCGTTTTCCATTTCCCCTCAATTTGTGCAAAAGAAAACACGCCTGCAGTAAGTGCTATAAAAGTAAGTGCGATTTTTTTCATATTAATAAGGTATTTATTATAACATTTTTGTTTTGATAAAAATAATTAAAAATTGTTAAGTGACAAATTTATTATTATTCACTTCATGGTAATTCTATTAAAAACACCTTTCCTAATTTAATTTCCTGTTTATTACCCTGTCCATATAATCCTGATACCAGGCCTTGCAAAGCTTAATCCCTCTTTCAATTTCAATATTATTCACCTTACCGAGAAGATTTTTTTCCATATTCAGATCAGACTGGTCATAGACTCCAACTACCTCATTTCCGTTGAATCGGTAAATATAATTCCCGATGATCATCTGTTCATTAATAGAATCGGAATTGACAATGAGATGCGGATACTGTTTTTCTGAAACTAGGCTTCTACCCCAGCTTCGGATTTTTTTGTTATAACCGATCAGATCCGCCAGCGTAGGATAAATATCCATTTGCTGCGCCGGTTCATGATTCACGCCTTTCAGTGCGTATTCAGGGTTCGGGGAATAAAATAAAATAGGAACTGCATAGCGGTTCATCGTTTTTTCATATTCGGGATAGTACACCTGATTGGTATGATCGCCGGTAATCACAAAAATCGTGTTGTGAAACCATGGTTTATTTTTAACACTTTCAAAGAACTGACGAATGGCCCAATCCGTGTACTGCATAGGTTGGTGCATTTCAATATTCCCCTTTTTGAATTTTCCCTGATACCTTTCGGGAATTCTGAACGGATGATGAGATGATGCCGTAAACATTGTGCTCATAAAAGGTTGCTTTTTGCCGATATTCTCTCCGAAATACTGCAGAAAAGGTTCATCCCAGATGGCCCACATTCCGTCGAAATCGGCATCATTATTATACTCGGTTTTTCCGAAATAATGCTGAAATCCCAGAATATTTCCGAATCCTTGAAAACCCATGGAACCATTCGGGGCACCGTGATAAAATGAGGTTTCATATCCCAGTTCATTGCATACCGAAACGATGGACTGAATTTTCTGATTGGAATACGGCGAACTGGTAAAAGCATCCGTAAGCGCAGGAATTCCAGCCAGAATGCTGCTCATTCCGTGAATCGACTGTCTGCCATTGGCAAAAGCATTCGGGAAAATAAGGCTTTCCTTCGCAAGACTGTCCACAAAACGGGTGTATGAAACAAAATTTTCAATGTTTCTATCCTTGTTAAACGCTCCTGAATATTCTCTTCCGAAAGATTCTACAATGAAAATCACAATATTCGGGCGTTCTTTTACTGATCTGTTATACGTTTTGTAAGGATGAATATTCTCTTCAATGAACGCTTCATCCACAAAATTCACCAACCGGAAATTATTACTGTTAATGGTACGGATAAACGAAAATGCGCTGTTCAGAACCACATTACCCTGAGCGGGAATTTTTACATGCTTATTGGCGTCCACCATATTGATCGGACGCGTGCTGTGCCGGAAATCACCTCGGATACCACCGACCGCCAACGTGGCCACGACGCATAGGGTGACAATGGAAAAAAAGAAATAGGGAATCAATTTCTTTGGTTTTTTTGATTCCACTTTCACTTTTCTGTACAGCCAAATCCACAGCGCTATGAGAACAACAAACCAAATCAGCACCAAAGGATGCTGCATCACCGAAACGCCAAAAACCTTAAACAAATTGGATTCGTGTTGAGCCACATGCATGGCGGCAATTGTAAGGCGCGTCTGACTGAATTTAAAGTAAATAAAATCCCCAAAGTTTAAAGAATACGCGATTCCGTTGGTGATAAAATAAATCCAGAACAGTATTTTCTGGTAATACTTTTTTGTATTGACGATCACTGGAATCAGACTAAGCAGAATAAACAAGCTGTTGACATAGAGAATCGCCGTGGTATCGAAAGCGATGCCATGCCACGCGAGGTTCAGATAATCTGAAATTCCATCCACTTTAATCAGGTCTTTATTATAAAACCAAAACAAAAACCTGGCAATCTGATAGAAAAAATAAGCCAGAAACAGGCGATAAAACAAAGCCAACACCTCTCCCGTCCGGTATTCCTTAAAAAAATTCATAGGTGCAAATTTACATTTAATTAATATACGGTTCATTCAGAACCCTGAACCTTCTGAATTCCGAACCAATAAAAAACGCTATTTTTGCACTATGAGCTTTTTCCGCAACCAGCTGGCCAATATCCTCACTCTTGGAAACCTGTTTTCCGGAACGATCGGCGTTATTCATTTGATTCAAAATGATCTTCACACAGCATTTCTCTGCATGGTGATCTCTCTGGTTCTAGACTTTTTTGACGGCTTTATTGCGCGTGCATTAAAATCCAATTCAAGTCTGGGTGCCCAGCTGGATTCCCTGGCCGATATGGTGAGTTTTGGGGCTCTTCCGGGAGTTGCGATGTTCAACATGATGGAACCTTTTGGTTCAACACTTTTCGGCATCTCTCTTCCTTTTGATATTCAGTATTTAGGGCTGTTTATCACGCTTTTTTCCTGTTTGAGGCTTGCTATTTTCAATATTGATGACGAACAGAAATATTTTTTCAAAGGTCTCAATACGCCCACCAACACAGTGCTGATTTTGGGATTGCTTTATACTTCACAAGAAAGTGCTTTTGTCACTTCTTTGTTGGAAAGTCCGCTTTTTCTACTTGCACTCACGGCGCTCAGTTCCTGGCTGCTCATTAGTCCGATCCGGATGATTGCAATGAAATTCAAATCGAAAAGAATCCAGGACAACCTACCGAAAATTGTTCTGGCTGCAGGTTCTGTCTTCCTTTTACTCTTCTTCAGAACTCTTGCGTTGCCTTTATTGGTGCTTTATTACATTTTAGTTTCGGTCATTTTCCAAAAGCATCTGAGATAATCACTCACATTAAAACCGCTATTTTCTCTACATAAAATTATGAACTTAAAACTGTATAAACCGCTCTGTGTATTCGATCTGGAAACGACCGGAACCAATGTGGGGAAAGACCGGATTGTGGAAATCTGCGTTTTAAAAGTATATCCTGATGCTTCGCGAGAAAGCCGCACCTGGCGGATAAATCCGGAGATGTATATTCCGAAAGAGGCCGCTGCCATTCACGGTATTACGGACGATGACGTAAAAGATGCACCGAAGTTCCGAGATATTGCGCCGAAAATTATGGAAATGATTTCCGGAACTGATCTCGCAGGTTTTAATTCCAACCGTTTTGATGTGCCTTTGCTTGCAGAAGAACTCTTGAGAGCAGGCCACGACTTCGACCTCAGCAAATTCAAACTGGTGGATGCCCAGACGATTTTTCATAAAAAAGAGCCGAGGAACCTCTCCGCTGCCTACCGTTTTTACTGTCAGAAAGAATTGGAAAATGCCCACTCTGCTGAAGCCGACGTTCAGGCTACATTTGAAGTTTTAGACGCTCAAGTAGCCCATTACGATGATTTGCCAAATGACATTGCCGGACTGAGTGAGTTTTCCTTTCACAATCGTTTTGCGGATCTGGCAGGATTTATCGCTTTTGATGATGACCAAAAGGAAATCTTCACTTTTGGGAAATACAAAGGACAACGGGTGAAGGATGTCTTTCAGAAAGACTTAGGTTATTACGGCTGGATTCAGAACGCTGATTTTCCGCTGTACACCAAAAAGGTTCTGACAGGAATACAACTTCGTTCGAGATTTTAAACTTCAAAACAGACCGCATAAAAAAGCCGTTACAGAAATTTCCGTAACGGCTTTTCATTATATCATTTCTATCATTTATTTCTAATCATCAGTTTTGTACTGCCGTAGTTTACTGATGTTCCTGCGATATTCATGATCAGCACGCCTGTCGGAAGGCTGAGATTTTCAAAAAGCAGCTCATTCCGGCCTTCGTTCAGAAATACTCTGGAACTGTATTGTATCTTTCCGCTCATATCATAGATGGTCACATTCGCAAAAGTATTGATTTCGCTGTACAGCAACGCATTGAATGTACCGTTAGAAGGATTCGGATATACCACATATTCATTCTTCATCATTGTCAGCAGGCTTTCGTAACCTTCGGGTGCTGTTTTGGTGAATTTGACATCCTTAATCACCAGATCCAGCATATTAGTTTCTGCCTGTGCTGGCAAAAAGGTGAAAGTAAGAGTGGTGAGATCTTCTACGGTCATTTTCGCACTGTTGCCTTCGGATTTAAAATAATCGAAAGGAATATAATAGGTTTGTTCGTAATTTTTAATATTCAGTGGTGCTTTATATTGGTTTTTCCACTCTTTCACAGAAGATTTTACCAGACCAATATCCAGCAGCCCGCTTCCTTTTGCCGTGAAGGCAATGAATTTATAATCGCTGTAATCATCAGGAAGATTTCCGGGATATAAAGATTTGTACAATGTGATATAATCATCCGTTTTGGTGGTTAGATTTACCGTTCTGTGCACCGCTTTTTCCTCATCTTTATATACTCTGTCAAAATTATTATACACTCTGTAATTCTCAATTTTAGTGTATTGTTTGTCATAGTCCAATCCCCAGTTTCCGTCGGCATGATAGAAAGCATCTTGAATCTGTCCGTCAACTTTGATGAGTCCGTCAAATTCATAAGCATCTTTAATTTCAATGGTCAGCGTTTGTTCCGGCTCGGAGTTCAGCGGTTCGTAGCGCATTCCGTAGCCGTTGGTTTCGGTATGGTTTTCTTCCATTTCAATTTCGATTGCCTGTCCTCTTTCCACACTTTTCAGTTTCATCACAAGATTGATTCCTTCTCTGGAGATTTTCGCAGCATAGGTTTTGGGAAGTTTTTGAACTTCTGCCTGAATGACAGGAAGAGAACCGTTGAGATTCGTCAGAATATCCTCCACCAGTTTCACCGTGTAACCCGGATTGCTGGCCCATACCTGAAAGTTATAAACATCCTTCGACTGGATATATTCCTTCACAAACCAGTTGGTCTGAAGTGAATAATGAGAATCTGTATCATTGAGCCCTACTGCAAAAGATATGGCATATTCTACTGCACCGTTTCTTTGTCTGATGGCCTGTTCCAGAAAATTATATCCTTTTATTTTCACTTTTTTCACGTAAAGGATTTCCGCACCTCTCAGCCTGTCGCAGGAAGCCTTGGTATGGTTGTACACTTTATTGGCAGTTCTCACTCCCAAAACCACTGCTTTGGTTTTACCACCAAGAGAAAAATCAACACTCAATACCTCTTCAGCGACGGTATAATCCAGAATATCGGTGGGCGAGGTAACGTGGGCTACACTTCCGGGAACTAATTGTGAAGGAAACATATTCAACAATGTGAGTCCTGCCAATGAATGCTGAGAAGCATAATTTCCGCTTTGAGCAACCATTTCATTTTTTTTGAAAATTAAAGCATTTGTTTTTTCAAGTTTTGTTGGAAGACTTTTCTTTTTTCTCTGTAAATAAACTTTGGTTACGGCATCGCCGAGACTTTCACTTTCCAAACCACCGTCATTTCCGGGGCTTACTTCTTCAACATCTATGATAACCGGAATTTCCAATTTTCCTTCACAACCGTTCGCATCAATTGTATTCACCGTTACCATATAAAGTCCTTCATGTGTGAAGGTAAAATTTACCACACTCTGATTCGGGAAAAGACCTGTTGCTCCTCCCTGCAAATCCCAGGAAAAACTGCTGAACAAATTCACATTGGTGAGTGTCAGTTGCTTGGTTACCGATCCGTTGCCCGGTACAGAACCTGTGATATTTACCAAAGGAGTTTCCGGCTGATGAACCGTCACCGTGGTGGTTTTGGCATTATATCCTGCTGCGTTGGTAGCAGTCAGTGAGACTGTATACGTTCCCGGTGCTGTGTAGGTTTTCACAGGATTCATTACGGTGCTGATGGTACCGTCACCAAAATCCCAATGGTAGGTTATAGGATCCGTTCCTGTAGTGGTATTGTTAAAAACAAAAGAATGATCTGAAAGACACTGCGCAGAAGCATTCACTGTAAAGTCGGCTACAGGAGCAACAACAGGTGCCACGACGCATGATGGCAGCGAAGGGGTGAAATTGGCATAATGCATTTCGCCCGAGTTCTGTTTAAATGATTTTGCAATCAGCTGCCCTTCAATATTGCTGTTATGCCCATTTTTATCTACATCCGCAAAAGGTGCAAAAATAGTCCCTTCCAGAGTATCTCCGCTGATCATTTTGATTTCGGTAGCATTATAAAAATTATAAATCACATACGGACAATTGTTTTTCCCTCCAAATCCGGGCTGGTTCCACACTTTCCAGTTAAAGGTGCCCGCAGCATCCACATTGATGACGAGAATCCGGTTGGCACTGGGCTGATTAACAAAAGTAATTTCTGACACGCTGTTCAGTTCACTTCCTTTAATGTTAAGATAATTAATACCGTTTAGCAAAGTTATTTTAATCTGATTCGGAAGGTTACCCATCGTCACAGGATTTCCGTTTGGATTGGTAAGTTGTGCATTATGGATACATTGGGAAAGGTCTAACGAAGTCGCTCTCATTTGCGTAAAAGCAGCGGCAAAATCAATCAGATTTCCCTGATGCACAGGGTTATTCACCGGGCTTACATTTCCGAAAAATGGTGCATTATTCTGCAAAGAAATCCGTGGATTGCTGTCATATCCACCGGTAGCTTTGGTGATTCTGATATTGGCATTAGCATTATTATTATCTTTATACCAAACCTTTGCGTCGGTAAGATCACCAATTTTCACATAGCCTTTATTCACTTTCAGATCGCCGTTACCCTGAAAAGTCAACTTTCCGCCTACAACGAGACCAATTGCCTGTCCGCCTACCAGAAAGTTTCCGGCATTATGTGCGGCAACCTGATAGTTTCCGGTGATGGATAGATTACCTCCTGCAGCTACAGGACCTTCCGATTCATTAGATTTCAATTCAAGATTGTTTTCTACGAAAACGTTAAAGCCCAAAGCAGGACTGACAGGGTTTTGAGACCGCAGAAAAGATCCGCACAGAAGCAGTACCCAAACCAAAAATAGTTGTGATTTCATTTGTGTTTTTTATCATTTATGCTGCAAAGATAACTCATTTTTAAAGTTCTTTCAGACATGGCGGCGATTTTTACTTCTTATATGCAAAATATCATGCAGTTTAGGACGTAAAATGCAGACGCCCCACATTTTCTTGGAGGATTTTTTTGAAGAAATGAATGGGGACCCGCCCAATACCTGTTGGATACACAAACTAGCTTCGCTGACAGTCGTGGCATTTCTGGAATTCATAATAAGTATTTCATGGATTTGTTTATATTTACCATTCTATTATGGACATTTAAACTAGGACTTACTGCATTTAAAATAAAAATTAATTTAAAATAATTACATATGAAAACTCCGATGTACCTTCTAATGCTATTTATTTTCTCCTCACTAATGTCGGCCCAAAAGATGTCTGATGGGCTTTACAGTGTCACACTGTCTGAGCAGGACCAACGGGATTTTGATTATACAGCATTTTCTACAACGCGCCGAATTAAGCAGAATACAGGTAATTACACCTTGTATAAACAGGGTAAAGAAATTGCTGCAGGTAACTTTGTAATGCAGACTATTGGTGATAAGGATCCGGAGCTAAATTTTAATAGAGGCCATTTTACCATTGGGCACAATTTGGTTTATGACCGTGCGAAGAAGACATTCAACTATGGCGGAACTAACTATAAACCTAAAAATACCGATACGTTGGAAAATATTATATTAAGCGGAATATTGATCGTGGCAGAGGTGGCGAAATTTGAAGATGAATAAAGATTTCTTCGTCTACGAAGTACAAAAAATATTCTAACTCTTGAGCAAATTATAAACACAATGTTCACGACTCATGAACCCTCTAATCACCGCATTATTTTTTATTTTTTTGTCGTTGGTGAGTTGCGATCATAAATCAAAAGCTCCTGAGAGTACACAATATAATAGTGATTCATCTGACAGTGTATCTTTCTATGACTTCAGTTTTATGATGGAAGTGGTTGATGAGCGATATGGCGTTGTCGAAAATATTAAGTACGATGGATTTCTAACTCAGAATAAAGACAGCTGCTTTATACAACATCATATTTTTGTTGATGAATCCAATAATGAGTATAAGGTTCCGAAACAACAAACAATCAGAATTTCTGTGTCCAAAATGGATTCAGTCTACCATATCATTGCAAATACTGTAACTCCAAAATACCTGAGAAATAAAATCAATACAGAAAGTCCCTCCAATAAAATCCCTTGACGATGAATGGAAAATATGCAAAATAAAATTAGATCGGAAACTCAGAGGCAATATCTATGAAACTGAAGATCCTAATTATCAATACTTGATTAGATACATTTTAAAGAATTGATACATTAAAGATGGTGGCAGAAATTATTTGGAAAAGATCCTACGCATATATTATTGATATAATGATCATTAGTGTTCCTATGTATGTATATATGATTGTTTTTTGGGAGAAATTTATTACAATCACACCGGACAATCTTTTAATTACTGCCCTTATGATCCAGTTGCTACCCTTTCTTGTTTATTTTTTTGTTGCCGAAGTTTATTTTGGAAAAACAGTTGGAAAGAAAGCGATGAATCTAAAAGTTATTGCAGAGAAAAACAGATATAAGTCAGTACTGATAAGAACCATTTGTAGACTGATACCCATGGATCTGATTACCTTTATCTTTTTAGGAGATCGGTTGTTACACGATTATTTATCTAATACAAAAGTAATGTACCAATAAATTAAACATGGTAATAATAAAGATAAACAGGCTTTATGTCCCGATATTGATAGGATTCGTAATGATTGTCAGTTGTGACAAAAAAAGCATATCTCTGGAAAAACAAGTATTAGGTATTATTGATTCTCTTGCGAAGGATAAAAAACATTCATACAAACTTTTTACTGTTCAGCAGCAAAGCAAATGGAATAAGAGGTTCATTAAAATATCAACAGCTGAATTTTTTAACATGGATTCTGCAGTATATCATACGTCGAGCAATGGCAACATCATAGTTTATTATTCTAATATTTTCAATAAGGATCAGAAGCAGGATACAGATATTTATCAGCATTTAAGTTATAAGAAAGAAACCATCTCCATTTTTCATCCCAGATATATCATATTAGAAATAAATGAGAATGAGATTTTAAGAGATCTTAATGATGATAAAAAAAGAGCACAACTGTTTCGATATGAAGATAGAAATGTACCTGAACCAGTGCGGAGTCATTAAAGTGTATTCATATCAGAAATGGAGAATTTGTAGTATGAGTCTTGGTTTTTGCAGATATTCCACAGAAAGGGTACCTTTAAATCTACATTCTAAAAACTAACTATGTGCGATGCTCAAAATATCGCTACTTGGAGTAGTCTAATTCCATTTTAACATTCTTAAAATGCACCTTGCTCAGACAAGACACTTTAAAATGACAAAATTAATTATCATCCATAGTGAACTCATAATTATGCTTCCAATACCTTAGCATTGCGTCCATCTCCCTGGCGATAATTGCAAGTTTTCACTAAATTTACACCATGAAAATCATCTGCATCGGAAGAAATTACCGCGAACACGCCGAAGAACTGGGAAATGAAATCCCGGAAAATCCGGTGATCTTTATGAAACCCGACACTGCCCTGCTGAAAGATCGCGATTTCTATATCCCTGACTTCTCCCACGACATCCATTATGAACTGGAAGTGGTCCTGAAAATCTCCGGAAACGGAAAATATATTCTTAAAGAAAATGCTTCCCGGTATTATCATGAAATCGGTCTTGGCATTGATTTTACAGCACGAGATCTCCAGTCCGAACTGAAATCCAAAGGCCTGCCCTGGGAACTGGCGAAAGGCTTTGACGGATCAGCAGCCGTAAGTTCCTTTTTCCCTAAATCAGAGTTTGATTTACAAAACCTCAGTTTTTCTCTTCAGAAAAACAAAACGGTGGTACAGAGCGGAAACACCTGCGACATGATGTTTTCATTCGACGAAATCATCGCTTTTGTTTCACAGTTTTTCACTCTTCGTGCAGGCGATCTCATCTTCACCGGAACCCCCAAAGGAGTAGGTAAAATAACAGAAAACGACCTGCTGGAAGCGTGGTTGGAAAATGAAAAAGTAATGGATATAACCATCTGTTAGGAAAGGTAAACAGTAGTATCCCTTAATTTCTGAGCACAGTCGGAAGCGCAGATCAATCCGACAGCCATCATAATGACATCCTTCAACACAAGGCGTCCCGCACCTGACAGATAGGGAAAGCCGTGTTGGGGAGTAGGAAAATCACCGCCCAGATTGGGAACGAACACTTCAGGTGTGGTAATCAGAAAGGAAAGAGTCACCAAAGACATCCCGAAAGTGAGCATCCCGCCCCAGAATCCTATCCTGGGAAACCATATTCCGAGAAAAGTGAGCACCCCGATAACAACAATCACTGCGCCCAACCCGTATGAGAACACATAGGTTCCGTTTTCGGTGTGCCACTCGATATTCTTCTGAACCGTTTTGCCTTCGGGATTTTTAAATTCTTGGTATTCTGGTGCCTCTTTTGCAAAGAAGAATGACATCAGCGGACTGTTAGCTACAAATGGCACAATACCGTCTGCTTCGTACTGGTATATTTTCAACCCGCCAATCCACACCATCACAATCAGAATTGCTGCACGCGCAAGATTAATAAAATGCCTTTGACCGATAGCGATGAAATTAATAAAGGATTTCATGATTTTTATAAAAATTTTAAGAAAGACAAACTTATGAAAAATAAGCAAGATTGGAATTCCAATGTTTCTAACAACTTGCACAAATCAGCCCGATAAAATACCTTTACAGCTTAATAAACCATCTCATGACAACAATACTTTCAAACGAATTTTCCCTGATAAATTCGTGGATCAATGCGCTTCGGAATGTGAACACCCAGCAGGACCGAATGAAGTTCCGAAGAAATCTGGAACGCATTGGCGAAATTGCTGCCTACGAAATCAGCAAAGGTATGAAGCAGATCGAATTTGAAATTCAGACGCCTCTGGATACCATTACGGTCAAAGATATTGCCGTGCAGCCTGTAATTACCACCATACTGAGAGCGGGAGTTCCCCTTTTTCAGGGCATTTTAAATTACTTCGACGAAGCCGATTGTGGTTTTGTTGCCGCTTATAGAAAACACGATGACAACGATTACTTCTCCATCAAACAGGATTATCTTACCTGCCCGAATATCGACGGACGCCCTCTCATTGTAGCCGATCCCATGCTGGCAACCGGGGCCAGTCTCATAGAAGCATTGAAAGATCTTCTGAACCACGGACAGCCTTCACAACTGCACATTGTAGCCGCCATTGCCAGCAGAGAAGGCGTGGAAACATTGGAAAAAGCATACCCTGAAGCCCGCATTTGGGTGGGTGCCATGGATGACCATCTTACTAACAAAGGGTACATCAGTCCGGGATTGGGCGATGCCGGAGATCTGAGTTACGGAGAAAAACTGCAGCGTTAACAAAAAATCAGATATCAGATTTAATACGATCCCAATTAATCCAAAGCCATAACCAGTACACTTACAGTGTTATTCCCAGACTTCAGGATTTCCCAGGCGACAGCACTCATGGTGTTCCCTGTCGTGAATACGTCGTCAATAATCAAAACATGACGGTGCTGAAGGGGTTTGTTCAGTGAGAAAAGATTTTCGGTCTGTTTCCGGTGGGATTTGTCCTGCAATGCCTGCGCTTTTCTGTTATAGTTTCGTCTGATCAGTTCATGATCAAAAGGAATCTGCCATTGTTCGGATAGTTTCTCCGTGAAACGGTGGAGTTGATTATACCCTCTTTTCTTGAGTTTTTGGTGGTGAAGAGGCGCGGTCACCAGAAGTTCAGGTTTTTTTGTCCCGAAATCTACCCGCTCCGCTGTCCAGTCGGCGATTACGAGACCGGCTTTTTCTCTGCCATTGTATTTTAGCACATGAATGATTTTCCGTGAAAGGCTTTCCTCCTCAAAATGCATCAGTGCAAAGGCATGTTGTACCGGAAAGAGAAGCGTACACCTCTGTTTCAGTTCATTGTCATCTAAGAAATTCCAGTGCGTAAAGTGAATCTGAACAAAACATAATTCACACACCAGTTGACCACCCTGAATGATGCTGTTGCAATGCAGACAACGGTTCGGAAAAAGCAGATCCAATAACATGGAATAAAGATAATTAATTCTGCGAAATGTGACACTTCCATCCTCAATCCAAAAAAACTGTACCTTTGTACCCATGATACGCATCACCAAAATTTTCACCTTTGAAACCGCCCATGTTCTCTACAATTACGACGGCAAATGCAAGAATATGCACGGTCATTCCTACAAACTATTTGTAACTGTGAAAGGAACTCCGATCAATGATCTGGATCATCCAAAAAACGGCATGGTGATTGACTTTGGTGACATTAAAAAAATTGTAAAAGAAGAAATTACCGAAATTTGGGATCATGCTGTTCTCGTTCACGGCGGATCGCCTCACATAGAACTGGGCCAAGATCTGGAACAGAAAGGCCACAAGGTCATTTACTGTGATTTCCAGCCTACCTGCGAAAATATGCTCTACGCTATAGCTTCCAGAATAAAATCCCGTTTGCCGAAAGGAATTTCCTTGGCCTATCTGAAACTGCACGAAACCGAAAATTCCTATGGCGAATGGATCGCCGAGGAAAATTAGTCTCATGAAAATCAATTTAGCGTCTCATAAAAAAATTTATTTCGCTTCCGATCAGCATTTCGGAGCACCCAATCCCGCAGAGAGCAAACTGCGCGAAGATAAATTCATCCGCTGGCTGAACGAAATTAAAGCCGATGCCCAGGTTCTTTTTCTCATGGGCGATCTTTTCGATTTCTGGCACGAATGGAAATATGTCATACCCAAAGGGTTCGTAAGGGTACTTGGAAAACTGGCTGAACTGAAAGATTCAGGTATTGAAATCCATTTCTTTATCGGCAACCACGATCTCTGGATGAAAGATTATTTTGAGAAGGAAATAGGAGCTTCCGTCTATTTTGAAAAACAATATGCAGAGATTTCAGGAAAACAGTTTCTTCTGGCTCATGGTGACGGACTGGGCCCAGGCGATAAAGGCTACAAAAGGATGAAAAAACTATTTACCAATCCACTGGCGCAATGGGCTTTCAAATGGCTGCATCCCGATATTTCGATGAAAATTGCCCTTTATTTTTCACAGAAAAACAAGATGATTTCGGGGGAGGAAGACAAAGAATTTCTGGGAGAAGACAAAGAATTTCTCATCATCTATTCCAAAGAGAAACTGAAAACACACAAAATAGATTATTTCATCTACGGCCACCGACACCTTCCCATGGTACTGGATCTGAACCAAAATGCGGCAAAATATGTGAACCTGGGTGACTGGATTTCGTATTTTACCTATGGCGTTTTTAACGGACAGCAGTTTGAACTGAAAAGTTTTGAAAACAAATCTTCTTCATAATAAATTTGCGATAAAAAGTAAATTCCGGAGCTGAATGAATGACATTTTCAATATTAAAACAGAGGAAGATTTCAGGCGTCATTGTTTGGAAACCTTTCGTTATCAGTATGAACAGGTGGATATTTATAAAAAGTTTGCAGATTATCTGAATATTCGTCCAGATGAAATTCATACGATTGAGCAGATTCCCTTTCTCCCGATTGAGATGTTCAAAAATCATTTCATTATGGACCGTTCTTTTGCTCCGGGATCTTATTTTCAAAGTTCAGGAACTTCGCAAAGTCTCCGTTCTAGGCATTATATTGCTGATTTTAAACTTTACGAAGAGAGTATTTACCAGAGTTTTTCACGGTTCATCGGCGACCCGGAAGATTTTATTTTTCTTGGTCTGCTGCCCAGTTACTCGGAAAACCAGCACTCATCTCTCATTTACATGGTCAATTTTCTGATGAAAACCTCAGGCAGGTCCGAAAACGGTTATTTTCTATACAATCATAGCGAACTTCTGGGCGTGCTAGAAACTCTGAAAAAACAACAGAAAAAAGTCATCCTTTTCGGAGTATCTTTCGCTCTACTCGATTTTTTAGAATATGTTTCGGGCTTCCACTTTCCTGATATCACAGTGATAGAAACTGGAGGGATGAAGGGTCGAAAAGAGGAAATAACAAAAGACGAACTCCTTTCTCTTCTAAAAAACGGATTCGGTACAGCAAGGATATTTTCTGAATATTCAATGACAGAACTGCTTTCTCAGGCCTATTCTTTGGAGAACAACAAATACCGAAGTCCTCCATGGATGAAAATTCTGATTCGCGATCCTGAAGATCCCTTGCGTTTTCTTCCCGAGGGAAGAACCGGTGCCGTCAATATTATTGATCTTGCCAACCGCCATTCCTGTTCTTTTATTGCAACACAAGACCTGGGAAAATCAACAGGCGATACCTTTCAAATCCTTGGAAGAATGGATCACTCGGATATCCGTGGCTGCAGTTTGCTGGTTACATAAACATTACTATCGCACTTTTAACATGCTGAATATATGTATATTACAAAATAGAAAAACAATTATATAATGAATAAAATTAATTTTGTAATTCTTTTTTAGTAATTCAGCGCATCTTTGTATCACAGTTTTGTTTCACCAAAAAACCACGACATGAAAAAGATGATTTACATTCTGTTGGTTCTTACTACAGGTTCTTTGTACAGTCAGAGTTTTATGAATATTTCATTCGCCGGATTGTCGAACGGTACTGAAGAAACAATTACTGAAGAAGAATTTGAACTCAGAAATTTCAAGAATCTGGATCTGAAATCCGCACTTGATTTTTATATTTCCTACAAACTGGATTACAGCATTATCAAAGGAAAAGATCAGTCCAGCACATTACTGACATTGAATTTTGATGATAACGGAACACTGAAAAGTGTGTCAACCATCGGAGCTAACCCCACCCTGAATACCGCCGTTGAGAAAATATTCAACGAGCAAACAGGCCAGAAAATCTCATTGATTCAGGAGGCAGGATTGACTGGTCAGTTGCATATTCCGGTAACCGTCCAACATTGAAACATTAAACCTCAAAATAAACTGTTATTCTAAAACCGCTCATCCGCAGCGGTTTTTTTCGTGAAAACAAGTCCAGCATTTTCACTACTTTTGCAGCCTGAAACTCATCTATATCATTACACTATGCTTTCAGTTCAGGGATTAGGTCTGCATCATGCGGGAAATTATCTTTTTCGCAATGTTAATTTCACTATAAAAAAAACCGATAAGATCGGTCTGGTCGGAAAAAACGGAGCCGGGAAATCAACCCTGCTGAAGATCCTTTCGGGAGAAATCAATTTCTTTGAAGGACAGGTGGTTCCGGAAGGCAATATAACGATTGGCTTTTTGAAGCAGGATCTGGAATTTGTAAAAGGTCGCACCGTTTGGGAAGAAACCCAACAGGCATTTGAACAGATCAACCGCTGGAAGGAGGAATTGGAGGAAGTAAACCATCAGCTGGCTACCCGAACTGATTATGAGAGTGAAGCCTACCATCAGGTCATTCTCAGAATGACAGATCTGAACGATCTACTGCACCATCACGATGCTTACAATCTGGAAGGCGATATGGAGAAAGTACTGTTGGGACTTGGTTTCAAAGCTGAGGATTTCGATAAAATAACGGATACTTTTTCCGGAGGATGGAGAATGAGAATAGAACTTGCTAAACTCTTGCTTCAGAACAACGACCTGCTGCTGCTCGACGAACCTACCAACCACCTCGATATGGAATCCATCATCTGGCTGGAGAATTTCCTGAAAGAATACAGCGGAGCCATCGTGTTGGTAAGTCACGACAAGCAATTTATGACGGCCGTTTGTAACCGCACTTTCGATGTCAACAACAGGAAAATCGACGACTACAAAGCCAACTATACCAAATATCTGGAATTGCGCGCCGAAAGAAGAGAAAAACTGGAACAGGCGAAGAAAAATCAGGATACGGAAATTAAACAAATGGAAGACAACATCAACCGTTTCCGCGCCTCTGCTACCAAAGCCTCTTTTGCACAGTCACTGATCAAAAAGCTGGATAAAATAGAAAGAATAGAACTGGACAACGAGGATGTTTCTAAATTCAACATCCGTTTTGTACAGTCGGTAATTCCCGGCAAAGTTATTTTTGAAGCTGAGAATCTGGGAAAATCCTACGGAAATAAAAAAGTATTTGACGGGGTCAATTTCTTCGTGGAACGTGGCGAACGGATCGCTCTTCTGGGCCAGAATGGACAAGGGAAAACCACTTTGGCAAAGATTCTTACGGGCGATATTACAGATTACACCGGGTCATGGACTTTGGGACACAATGTGAACATCGGCTATTTTGCTCAAAATCAAGAGGAAGTACTCACACCCGGCAAAACCGTTCTTCAGGAAGCAGAAGATGCCGCCACCGAAGAAACCAGACCCCGCGTAAGGGATCTGCTGGGAAGTTTTCTTTTTTCCGGCGAAGATGTAGAGAAAAAAACGCAGGTACTTTCCGGAGGGGAAAGAAACCGCCTGGCACTGTGTAAACTTTTGCTGCGCCCGTTCAATACTCTCATCATGGATGAACCTACCAATCACCTTGATATTCAGTCTAAAGAAATCATCAAGATGGCTTTGCAGAAATTTGAAGGAACACTAATCGTCATTTCCCACGACCGGGAATTCCTGCAGGGACTGGCAGATAAGATTTTTGAATTCCGGGATGGACACATGAAAGAGTTCCTCGGATCTGTAGATGAGTATCTGGAATACCGCGAAAAAGAAAGTCTGCGAGAAATTTCTATAGAAAAGGCCAAACTGGATTCCAAAACCACAGGTGAAGCGATCAAAACAGAAACTCGTACAGAAATTAAAAACAATCCTGAAACAACTCCCGTTCAGTTTGTAAGCAAAGAACAGAAACAACTTCAGAACAAACTAAAAAAAACAGAAGAGAAAATTGCAGACTATGAAAGAGAAATTCTGCAACTGGAAGTTATCTTCGGCAAAACAAATCCTAATGAAGAAGAGCTCTCGCGCTACGAACAGTTGAAAAAAGAACTTCAGGAAACCATGGCACTTTGGGAAGAAATTGCTCTTCAGCTTGAGGAATAAAATTTGTATCTTTGAAAACAATGAAAGCCAGTAAAAAAAACAGTAAACTGCTGAACATCTTATTTTTAGGGATGTATCTTTTTGCTGCTTTTTTTGCTGCAGGTTTTCATCATCATAGGAACTCTGAAGTATCCTCGTCAGCAAAAAGCAGTGATATTTACGGATATTCACATGGCGGAAGCCATGCCGAAACCGCAGGATGTTATTTCTGCCATTTATTGCACCACAATATCACAACTGTTCCCCAAGAATTCAGTATCCACATCGCGGCTGAACTCATTTTTACAGAACAACAGAATACTTCCGATCATTACTTTTCAGATCCGGAACGACATGCCCCACCGCTTCGCGGACCTCCCGCATCTTTTATTTGATTCTGACATACAGAAGATCTGACTTCTGTCTCATTTTTCATTCATGAAATTCTGTAGCTCGCAGCAGATAGCCGGTGAATTTCAGCAAGAATTAAATAAACGATATTCCTATGAAGTTTTATCTCAGTTTCTGGTTTTTTCTTTTGGGAATGGCCGGAAGTCATGCACAAAACACCTTTCGAATTGAAGGAAAAACTATTGATTTCCATAACAGTTCCCCTTTGGCCAATGCAGAAATTCACATCGGCAATTTAACAACAATCAGCGATTCCGAAGGAAATTTCGTTTTTCCCGCTATACCGGAAGGAATCCAGATCCTCTCCGCAAAACATCCCGACTGCGATGTTTTCACCGAAGAACTTATTATAGACCGACCACTTCGCCTCACTATAAAACTGGAACACCACGCCACGGAAATAGAGGAAGTTCATATTTCTTCTGGAAGCAATACGAAAGGTGTGATTTCTGTAGCCTCCCTCCTAAAAGAAGATATTTCCCGGAACTCCTCAGAAAATCTGGGAAATCTCCTCAGCTCCATTGCTGGCGTCGGTACTCTTAAAACAGGAAATAATATAGTAAAACCGGTGATTCAAGGTTTGTACGGAAGCAGAATCCTTATTTTTAATAACAGCGTGCGTATGTCAGAACAGGAATGGGGCGCTGAACATGCGCCTAGCATTGAAACAACAGCTTTCAATAGAATCAATGTTGTGAAAGGTGCCGGAATGTTGAAATATGGCGGTGATGCTGCAGGTGGAACGGTATTGCTGGAACCACAGATTTTCCCTGCTAAAGACACCCTGACGGGAAACGCTACCCTTTCATTTATTTCTAATGGTAGAGGCGCCAAAACCGGTGTACAGCTGGCCAGAATCTGGGAAAACCGGTGGTTTGTGACCGCAGGCGGGACATATAAAAAGCTCGGAGATTTATATATCCCTCATCACACCCTTCAAAATACCGGCGCCGAAGAACATTCTCTGAATTTTTCCTTTGGTAAACGAAGTTTCATGGAAGGAATAGAACTTAGTTACAGTGGAATACAACAGAATTTCGGAATTTTCCGAGGTGCTCATCTTGGCGGCCCCGAAGATTTTTACCGCGCGATGAACAATGAAAAGTCAGTTTATCTGGATGATTTTCAATATCAGATTCAGCATCCCAAACAGGAAGTAAGCCATCACATCGCCAAAATGGAAATGTATAAAAGGTTCTATAATGCAGGTAAGTTTTCATTACAGTATGCCTTCCAGCTCAACCACAGGAAAGAGTTTGATATTCGCAGGGGCGAGTACAGTAGCCTGCCTTCTATGGATCTGAAACTGATGACTCATAATCTGAAAATAGGGCATCTTCTGGAAAGAGAAAAATGGCAGATCGAAAGCGGAATAGAAGGTAGCTTTCAGGATAATTTTCCGGATCCTTCTACCCAGGCAAGACGTTTAATTCCTGATTATTTACGTTATGATGCAGGAGTATTTTCGGTCTTTCAGTATCAGTTCACGGATCAACTTAAAGCTGAAGCAGGAGTACGCTACGATTTCACACAGTATGATTCCTACAAATATTATGACCGGAGCGAATGGGAACAGCGTTTCGCGGACCGTTTTCCTCATTTTGTAATGTCTGAAAATGGAAGTCGCATTCTGGTACGTCCACAGTTGCAGTTTCACAATATTGCAGCAAATGCAGGACTCCGCTATACTCCTTCCAAGCTTTTGCGCGGTACTTTCAATTTCTCCCGAACCAGCAGAACGCCAAATGCCGCAGAACTATTTGCGGACGGACTGCATCATTCCGCGGCCATTATTGAAAAAGGGGATTTGAGTTTACAGCAGGAAGAAATGTATCACATCAACCTGTCTGCTATTACAAAGCTGAAGGTTTTGAACGGTCTTCAACTAGACGTTTCACCTTATCTGTTATTTTCCGACAGTTTCATTCATCAGCTGCCAACAGGAATTCAAAACTCGAACCGGGGAATTTTTATGATCTGGAGTTATCAGCAGACCAGAGCGCGCATTTTTGGAATTGATGCCGATCTGCAGCTTGAAATCAATGATCAATTCACATGGACTTCGCGCTTCAGTACGTTACGCGGAGATGATCTGAAAAACGAAGAACCACTGATTCTCATGATGCCAACCACTTTCCGGAATGCAATAGAATGGAAAACAAAAAACGCTTCAAGTCTTTTCCTTAAACTGGAAAATGAAACCGTTCTGAAACAGAACCGGTTTCCGATCCGCAACCAGACCCTTGATGTTGTAGAGAATGGAAAAATTGTTTCCAAAGTACTGGATACCAGCACCACACCTTCTGCATACAGTCTTTTCCATTTCTCTGCCGGGATGGAGATTTTTAAAAAATTCAATATCAATGTGAGTCTCAATAATCTTTTGAACACCGAATACCGGGATGCCCTGAACAGACTTCGGTATTTCGCACCTGAACTGGGAAGAAGCCTGATTCTCAGTTTACATTATCACTTTTAATTCAAATCAAATTAAATATAACTTAAATTTATTGACGATGAAAAATATTTTAAATCTCACCATACTTTTTTCATCAATTCTTCTCATCTTTTCCTGCCGGGGAAATGATATTCCGGAAGACATTCACGAACATGAAGAAATCGAAAAAGTTACGCTGACCGTTACTGAGAAAGGTAACACTGCGAATGTGCAAAACATTACATATATCGGCGGAAATTCAGACAGTCCGCTGACACTCGAAAACGGAAAAACCTATTCCGTAAGTGTAGATTTCTTTCATAAACATGACGATCATTATCACAGTATGCTCGACGAAATGATCGAAGAGAAAGACCATCATTTCATCACTTACGAATTCGGAGGAATTACAGCGGATCTGATCAGAACAACCAATGATGTGATGCGAAGTGACGGAAAAAAACTGGGGCTGAAAACCGAATGGACCATCAAAAGCGTGCCGGTATCAGCAAAAGTTTTTATTAAACTCTATCATCAGTCCGTAACTGTGGATGATCATTTTCCTTCTGCAAGTAATCAGCAAGGAAAAGTAACCGGTGGCGAAGCTGATGCTGACATAAAAATTGACATCCAATAAATCCTTTACACGAAAGAAAATCCGGCACTGTGTCCGGATTTTTTTATTCAGAATAGTTTCCTGATAATGAAAGGGATTTTAATAAAAATTTCCTATTTTTGCGAACCGAATTTTTAATAAAAAAAATCAATTTATATAATGAAGGTTACAGCAAAAAACCACGATGAAGTCAGCGCATTACTCACCGTAACGGTAGACAGAGCAGATTATAAGGATAAAGTAGAAAAACAGTTGCATAACTATGCAAAGAATGCGCAGGTTCCGGGCTTCAGAAAAGGGAAAGTACCTATGAGCCTAGTGAAAAGGCAATATGAAGCTCCAATTGCTTTTGAAGAAATTAACAAACTGGTTAGCGATACCCTGAACAATTATATCAATGAAAATAATTTAAAACTCGTTGGCCAGCCTGTCCCGGAGCCGATGAATGATTTTGATTATAAAGCAGAGCAGCTCACGGTAGCTTTTGAAGTAGGTTATGAACCGAATTTCAGCATCGATTTGAGCAAATATGAAGCGCCACATTACAAAATAGATGCCTCGGATAAAGAAATCAACCAGTCGGTGGAGAATATGCAAAAACGTTTTGCCGAGCAGGTTCCTCAGGATAAAATTGGAAAAGACAGTTATGTTTCTCTAGAGATAACACAAGTAGTGGAAGAAAATGCAGAAGGCGATCACAACCATCCGCCTAAGAAAGTAACCATTACTTCTGAAAATAAAGATGCTTTCAAACTGGTGAAGTCCTTGAAAATGGATGAATCTGTAAAAGTGTCCAGAGAAGAGATTCAGAAAAATGAAACGCTTGCAAAAGAATTGGGATTCAGTAAAGCGGATGCAGAACATCTTCACCATGACGAAATAGAAGTAACGGTAAAAGATTTCTACGGACTAAACCCTCATGAACTGAACCAGGAACTTTTCGATAAAGTATATGGGGAAGGGACTATCAATTCTGAAGATGAACTGAGAAGCAAAGTAAAAACGGAACTGGACGAATATTTCCAGCAGAACGCCGATGTATTCTTTGTTAATAAAATCCTGGAACAGGTCACCGAAAAAGAAGAAGTACAGCTGCCGGAAAATTTCCTTATCAAATGGCTAATGTTCAGCAATGAAAATATCAGAACTGAAGACCGTGCTAAAGAAGTCTTAGAAGCTGAAAAGGCGACCATCAAGCATCAAATTATCGAAGGAAAATTGATGAATGACAACGAGATCAAACTGGATTATGCGGATGTTTTAGCACAGGCTGAGCAAATGGTGAGAAACCAACTGGCGATGTATGGAATTCACCACCTTGCAGATGAAGAAGTACAGAAATACGCTGTGGAAATGCTGAAAGAAGAAGAGCAGGTACGTCAGATTTCTTCTGAAGTAGCGATGGCCAAACTGAAAGATGTTATTCTGGAAAAAGCATCTAGGAAAGAAACCAAAATTTCACATGATGAGTTTCTTGAAATAATAAAGGAATAATCTTTGATCATTTACCTATAAAATTCCGCTTCATATGAAACGGAATTTTTTTGGTTAAAATTTAAAGCTGCTTAGTTTCTGTTCACTCAGAAGAAAATCCTCCAACGCTTTAATTTTGTTTGCATGAATCTGAAGCTCTATTGTAACTTCTACTTTTCCGTCATATTTTTCAATATAGATTTCACTCTGATGAACAGTGTAATCTTCTATCTGCTCGATAATTTCGGTTCTGGCATCGGCATCAGTTTCTGCCAGACTTAACTGTAATACGCGACTACTATGCTGAGGCATCAGCCAGTGGACAAAATATCGGGAGATGTAAATAATGAACAGTGAAGATAGTAGAAAAATACCACTAAGGGTCACATAACCGAACCCGATTGACATCCCTATAGCAGCGGAAATCCAAATGATTCCCGCAGTAGTGAGCCCGTACACATTGAATCCGGATTTAAAAATAACACCTGCTCCCAGAAATCCGATTCCGGTGATGATGTTGGCTGCAATTCTACCTGGATCATTCGTTCCCACTCCTATTTTCATGGAAATGATGGTAAATAGCGCTGATCCTAGACAGATGATGGTAATGGTTTTCAACCCTGCAGATTTGTCTTTCATTTCTCGCTCGTAGCCCAGAATGAGGCCGGCAATAATAGCAAAAAGTGCTTTGTAAACATCCGTCATTTCAAAATGATCCAAATAGGCAAACATCTCAACATTTTTTAGAAAACGAAATTAACTAAACCCTACGAAACCACATTATACAGTGCATTCTATAATTTATAAAATTTCTTCTCCAAATTCCTTTTTCCATTCTACAGCAGCATCACACAAAGTAGTATAAAACTTTTCACCATATTTGCGGATCAGCGGTGTTTTCAAAAACTGGTACACCGGCACCTGAAGTTCTTTTCCTAAAGTGCAGGCATCGCTGCAAATGTGCCATTCATGATAGTTCAGTGCTGTGAAAGTGGAATATTCCTGCACGCGGATCGGGTAAAGATGACAGGAAATTGGTTTTTGCCAATCGACTGCACCGTCTTCATAAGCTTTTTCTATACCACATTTCGTGATTCCTTTATCATCAAATATCACATAGGCACATTCTCTGCCGTTTACCATAGGCGTTACAAAATCTCCATCCATAGAGTCTACAGTCCAAGTTCCCTGTTCTTCCAAAGCTTTCACTCCTTCCGGGCGAAGGTAGGGTTTTACTTTATCAAAAATTTCTTCCAGAATTTTGGTTTCTTCCTTAACCAAAGGTGCACCTACATCGCCTTCTACGCAACAAGCTCCTTTACATTTGGAAAGATTACACACAAACTCTTCAGAAAAAATATCTTCAGAGATTAATTTATCGTCAATTTGTATCATTTTTAAATTAAAAAATTAAATGAAGTAAGTTTAAAGGCAAGCAAAGAAGCAATGATCAGAAAGAGACCAAGTTCTTTTTGCCAGGTTTTCTTTGCAAATCTAAGCAGCCTACTCAGAATAATGCTTGCAGGCAAAGCCATCAGCAGTAGAAATTCATAATGATTTCCCATATAAAGCACTACTGTTGTAAGCTGTGCAACAGAAAATATTAGCACAAAGGTATATTTAAATTTGCTAACCGGGCTTTTCTTGTTGAAATTTGCAAAATGATCTACCACCGCTAAAACCATAAACAATGCAACAGGAATAAGGTATAATAACTGATAAAAATCCGGATTGATCTTAAATTCATCGAATGGAAAATAGGCCTCATCCCAACTGTGAAATCCAAAAAAATACATAATGGTAAAATAGCTGCTCACCATCAAGAAAGCTCCAAAAAAAAGACGGAACAAATGAAGCAAAACCCTGCCCGATGTAATAATAATATGCAGAAAAACAAACACCGCCATAGGCCATGTAGCAGGAAGCACGAGATAATTGAGTGCTAAAATAGCACCTACCAGAACAATGGATTTCCTTCGCAGTTCCTCGTCATTATGCGTCAGAGTCAGTATGATAAAAGAGTTGGTGAGCAAGGCAACGGCAATTCCAATATCCAAATCTCCGGGATAAAAGGCAAAAATAAAAAAGGTGTACAGAAATAATGGAAGATGAGTCTGATAATTTAATCCGATAGTATTAAAACAAAAATAGCCTAATGCAATGCCTGCGAAGGTAATCATGGCAATAGCCAAATCGAAAGTGCTGTAACTTAATATATTAAACACTATTACCATCAACAAGAGAAACGCAATATACACCGGTATCGAAAAAATATTGCTTTCTTTTGAAAGTAATCTGAACATTTTTCTTAAATTTGTACAAAGTTAATTTAAAAAAAGGTAAATAATGACGTCTTTCTGGCTGTTCTTAAGCGATGTTTTCAAGTGGTCTTTTGGTTTTTTCGACCTTACTGCCAACGTTTTGAATTGGATTTTGTTTCTCGTATCCTGTGCGTTATTTACGTATTGGTGTTATGTACTGGTAGTCACATTGGGAAATAACAAAGACAAAGAATATGTATCTCCCTCCAAGGAGATCCGTCCTTATTATGATCCTGAAATCTATAAGAAAGGTTAAATAATTTGATTATATATAGAAGCCCGTTTTTCTGCTGAAAACGGGCTTTTTTATTAAAATTCTGAGGTTATTTATGACAGGGAATTACTAGAACTGGAATAGGTGAATTTTTGGTCATGTCTTTGGTCAGGCTTCCTACAAATACGTCATACATTCCACTGCGGCCGTGCGATCCCATTACAATGTACGTAGCCTTTTTTTCTTCCGCGTATTCCAGAATAAGTTCTTTAGCGGAACCCTGTCTCAGAAAATGTTCGCAGGGAATTCCTCGTGAAACTATGAGCTGTTCTATCTCGTGAAGTTGTGCAAGTTCAGCTTTTATTTCGTTCTGTTCCACTTCCGGAAAATACTGAAAACCCATGTCACCAATAGCAAATCCTATGTCTAACGGTGCCACGTGAATCAGGCAAATTTTGGCATTTATTTCTTTTGCAAACTGTATTGCACCCTCAATTAGTTTGTTATTATCTTCCGCAAAATCTACCGGTAATACAATATTTTTCATGTTACTGATTTATTTCCCTTAAAGATAGGAATTTTCTTAAACTTCAATCCATGAAATACAAATTTTTCTTTTTTGAGCAAAAATGCAATTGATAAAATGATTAGCTTTGTGTACACAGGCCATGAAATGTGCAGATTATTTTGCTAAAAAATCATTCACAATGGAAAAATACACTATACCATCCCAAACCCATATCGGACATGTTCATTTAAAAGTTTCAAACTTACAGCGCGCTTTAGATTTTTACTGCGGATTACTCGGCTTTGAACTTACGGTCATGTACGGCAGACAAGCTGCCTTTATTTCCGCCGGTGGCTATCATCATCATATCGGTCTTAATACTTGGCACAGCAAAGGAGCACCTCTGGCACCCCGCACAGGCGTCGGGTTATATCATACCGCTATCCTTTATCCAACGAGGAGGGATCTTGCGGAAATTTTTGAACGTCTTAAAGAAGCTGAATATCCATTGACGGGTGCAAGCGATCATGGCGTATCCGAGGCATTGTATCTGGATGATCCGGACGGCAATGGAGTTGAACTTTACTGGGACAGGCCGAAAAATCTTTGGCCACAGAAAAGTGACGGATCGCTGGATATGTTCACAAATCCCCTGAATCTTACCGACTTGCTTAGTGAATTAGAAAAAGATTAATTTGTTTGTTTCATTCTTTTTTTCATTGAAAATTTCAAGTGAAAAATAAAGATCGATGCCGTTAATGAGTGAACCACGGAAATAGACACTTAAAATAAATCCGAATAATTCCTCACCATTCAGAGACTGTATGGAGGGACTATAGAAACCAAAGTTCTATCCAAAGAGATAAAAAATTTCTCACCGGGAATTCCAACGATACAGTAAAAATGAGCAAGGGGTTCTCCCAGCTGCTCCCGTATTTTTTTATTGAGACGCGATTTATTATAGGCGAAATTACCATCAATATTATCTACAAGCTTTTGAATATTTTCTCGCCTTGCTTTAATTCTCATCTGGTCATACAAGGTGAAAAGTTCATTTTCATGAACGTCCAGTTCGGCTATGCGCACGCCTTCAGGATGCAAAAGAAAGAAAATTAAGATGGTTTTTTCCATTGGTGTTAAGTTCAGTTCCTGATCACCGACTTTAATGACGTTCCTGCCGGTGACGGTAATATTTTTTGGCTTAATATTTCCTGAAAATCCTTGTGAAAACTTCAATTGAGAGCGGATCTTCTCAAAAATCGAAATACACTGCATGGTGATGCCGGAATCAACACCATAATCGTCCAGGCGCTGAATACAGGAAGAACACAGATCATCGGTTCTCAACTTTAAGATTATCTGAGTTTTATTTTCACAAAAATCGTTCATACAACCTATCGGATCCATATGAAAGTTGGTTTCCATACTTTGGGAAAGATCAAATTTCATCAGGATTCTAAGGACATTGGCCACCACTTCATAAGCAACTGGAAAGCATTCTGAAGCTTTGAGGAAAACCTCCCAGTCTGATGACTGTACGAAAGCATTTCTTTGTCCGTCAGTATCGAACATGCTGAAATAATTCATCGAGTTTCTGCGGTTGGTTATAATTATAACAAAGTCATCGGGAGGAATTTCCTGTGAAATTCTTGCCTGCTGACAAAGGAAAAACAACTCGCGCCAACTTAAAGGATAGTTCCTGGCTGACTGATAATGCTGAACCTTATCCGCAGATGCCAATAAAAATCTAAAATCAGAACGGTAGTGTTGCTGATTTACCTGTTGGAGGTGCAGGACATCCCACTCCACGTCCCGCACTCTGAACTCTACAGGAGCCGAAACACCTTTCAGAACTTCCTCTACTTCATTCATCGCCTGTGGATGAACCTCCGGGGTGGATATTAAATGAACTTTCAAGATAAATAAGATATTTTAGAGAATAGTCTATTTGTATACTGAATCTTATATTTCACACGAAAAATTACCTCCATTTTGAATATATAATTGAAAACCTGATTATCTGGTAAGAGCAAAACTAATTAAAGATTTTTAATTGGCGATACAACAGCACTGATTAATACTATCTGCTATTTCAAAACAAACCGCTCCTGAAACTGCAGCATAATATCTACAAAAGGCATAGGCAGACGCATCAGAGTAAATTCTATAATATCGCGAGGAATTTCTTGGTAATATGCCATGGCAAATGCTCCTGACAGGGAGGCCATTGCTTCCGGATTGATCCCGATCTCTAGCGCATTAAGGATGGCGTGTTCATACGAATCACTTTCCATAAATGCTTGGAAAGCCAGAGGCGCAATAAATTGAGCATGAAGGGGATTTTTGAAGCGTTTTATTAGCTTTTCAAGAGTCTGCGTATGACGGTATTCGGGAATTTCTTTATCGAGTATTTCTTTGATATCGTTTTTTCTATATCCACACGTACACAGATAGAGAGCCGTCGTAATAAAACGGGCCGCACTGATTGAACCACCATCGTTCTTTGTGGCATCCAGTACCGTTCGGGAAACCTCTTTCAGATCTTTAAAATTTTTAGCTACATAAGAAACCGGTACAAATCTCGATAAAACCGGTTTGCTATAGATATTCAATGTATAAGAATAACCTCCAATCAGAAAATCTAATAAGGGGGAATTGAACTTTGTGCTGGCATAGGTACTAAAATAGTTACAAAGACGATTCCTAATAGAACTTTCAGTAAGCATCGCATCTGCAACTGCAACTGCAAAAAGGGTTTCATCTGTAAAAGTGGAATTTTCCCTAATAACAACGGTAACTTTTTCCTCGGGAAATTGAGGTACATAAGCTGCGCCCAGAACGTCGCCCGCAATACAGCCTACTAAAATGTTTTTTCTAAAATGCATCATTATTTTTTTTATCATAAAGACCCAAGCAGCAAATGTGCCTTTCGCGAATATTGCAAGGTTGCAGACATCGAATGAACCAGCCCGCCCATGTGTAAAAGAAAATACCTTTAAAATATTTTGCAAAATCGCTGAAGAGTTTTATATTTGCACCACTGAAAACGAAACACCGGCTTTTAGGAATGGCAGAGTGGCGATAGCGCTCTCGTATTAAAAATCGAGTTTGACTGGTAACAGTATCGGGAGACCGAATTACATATTGGAGAAATGGCAGAGTGGTCGATTGCGGCAGTCTTGAAAACTGTTGACTGTAACAGGTCCGGGGGTTCGAATCCCTCTTTCTCCGCATATATTAATCCCGCAAGCGCGGGATTTTTTTGTATTTTTGCATCATGGAATTGATTCACCGAAATTTACTGATAGGAATCCACGATGCTCTGCAGGAAACCTTTTTTGAGAAAAATAAATATGCAGATAAAGTCATCGAACGCCTGCTAAAAGCACATAAAAAATGGGGCAGCCAGGATCGGGCTTTGGTATCCGAAATCTTTTATAATATCATCCGGTGGAAAAAACGCCTCGAATACTACATGGGCGAAGGGGTAAAACCCGGCAATATCTATAAGCTCATCCTCGCCTACCTGCTGTGGAGTAAAACCAAATATAAAAAATTTGAAGAATTTGACGGGATCAAAACCGCCGATATTCTGAAAAAACTGGAGAAAAAAACCTTCCCTTCCAAATCTATTCAGCACTCGATACCGGAATGGCTGGCCGAGACCATGGAAAAAGAATTGGGAGCCGGTTGGGAGAAGGAAATGGTAGCCCTGAATGACCAGGCGCCCACAGTCCTCCGCGCCAATACCCTGAAAACCTCTGTAAGGGAACTCGTCAATGAACTTCGCGAAGAACAGGTGGAAAGTTTCCCGCTAAAAAAACATCCCGATGCAGTTCAGCTGGAAGAAAAAAAGAATGTATTCCTTACCTCAGCATTTAAAGACGGTCTTTTTGAAGTGCAGGATGCCAGTTCCCAGAAAATCGGGGAAATGCTGGATGTCCAGGAAGGAATGCGCGTGGTGGATGCCTGTGCAGGAGCGGGAGGAAAGACCCTTCATCTTGCCGCATTAATGAAAAATAAAGGCCAGATTATTGCCCTGGATATCTATAACTGGAAACTGGCAGAACTAAAGCGCCGGGCCAAAAGAGCCGGAGCACACAATATTGAAACCCGCTTTATAGAGGACAACAAAGTCATCAAAAGGCTACACGGTAAAGCAGACCGTCTGTTAATAGATGCTCCCTGCTCTGGACTAGGCGTATTGAAAAGAAACCCCGACAGTAAATGGAAAATTGACCAGGATTTCATCGACAGAATAAAGAAAGAACAGCAGCAGATTCTTCAGGATTATTCCAAGATGCTGAAAATAGGAGGTAAAATGGTGTATGCCACCTGCTCTGTACTTCCTTCAGAAAACAATGGACAAGTAGCTCTTTTCTTGGAAAACAATCCGGGATACGCACTCATCCGTGAAGAAAACATTATGCCGAGTGAAGGCTACGACGGGTTTTATATGGCTCTTATCGAAAGAAAAGAATAAAATCTTATCCCGTAAATTCACAATACTGAAAACCCGGATTCTCTATGTGTTTTGTTGGAAATTTCCATAAATAATAATTTCAATTTTAACATTTCCCTTTCAAAAATATCCAATAAATAACTATATTTGAACAATGATAAAATATTCTTAAAAAATGAAAAGAAAAATATCTCTATTATTTGCTGTATTATTCGCCTTTAGCTTTTCTTTTGCTCAGAAAAATAAATTTGAAAATGTAATGAATTCCAGAAAACTGGGTGTTTCTTATAAAAATGTAAAATCTAAAGATAAAGAAGATTTCTATCAGCAATATTATTGGCTCACCCGAATGGAACAGCTAAAATCGTACCCCCATCTGGAAGGCATCAGGCCGAAAGTACTATATTCTTTTATTAAAGAAATTACTCCTCAGATTCCAACCAAAACCCTATCAGAAGAAAATAAGAAATACAGGGCAGAAGCAGAACTTTCTCTGGATCAGTACATTAAAAACAAAGATTGGAATAATCCCATCATGGCACTGAATCTGGAAACCTATGTGGATCCTCAGAATGAAAAATATTTCTCGGTCGTCAAACCGGAAAGAATAGTGACTCTGCTACCGAAGCGGCTTTACTCTTTCACTTCGGAGAATGTGATAACCTCTGAAGATAAAATTTACTATCTGTGGATTAATGACAGAGACCATAAAATTGTAGATATTGTTCCTGATGAGAAGAAAAATCCTGATTTCTACAGGCTACTTCGGGAGATTTTGCCTGAGTATAAGTTCCCCAATTTTGTTCCAGAAGAGGCTAGAATGGGCGATAGAAAAGTGAAGAGCGATGCTGATTATATTTATATCAGAGCTTTTCAGATAGGATCCGATAATATCGAATACAAAACCTTAGACTTTGAAAATTTCATCTTTGTGAGGTACAAAAAAGATGGTGGTCCATGGACGGATGTGGAACACCGCCCAAGAAAATATTAATCTAAAAACCTGCTTCTGGCAGGTTTTTTTCTGCTCATTCTTTTTCATTTATTTACGCTTAATGAAATGCAGACAGACACGCGTCAGATCAACAACAAAATAAAAAAAATTCTTCCGATCATCATGGCAACATCTATTTTCATGCAGATGTTGGATTCCACAATTCTTAATACCGCACTCCCCTCTATTGCAGAAAGCCTGAACGAATCTCCTCTAGACATGCAGAACGCCATCATAAGTTATGTACTCACCTTAGCCCTGTTCATGCCAGCCAGCGGATTTTTAGCGGACAAATTCGGAACCAGAAAAACTTTCATTCTTTCTCTGATGCTTTTCAGCATGGGTTCTGTGTTCTGTTCCCTTTCTCAGGATCTCACGCAATTAGTGATTTCTAGAGTTGTACAGGGGCTCGGTGGCGCGCTCATGACACCTGTTGGCAAACTTGCCATGATTAAAACCTATAAAAAAAAGGAATTGGTAAAAGCCCTGAATTATGCCATCATACCTGCGCTTATCGGGCCGGTGCTGGGTCCATTAGTGGGCGGCTATTTCGTAGATTATTTATCTTGGCACTGGATTTTTATCATCAATATTCCTTTTGGAATTGCCGGAATTATTTTGGGAATGAAATATATGCCCAATTATCATTCAGGCGAAACACATTTTGACCTGAAGGGATTTCTGATCTTCGCTGCTGCTTCCCTCCTGCTTTCTGTGGCACTAGAATTATTTGGAAATACCCAGAATATTACCCCTATTCTTATGATATTTATTTTGGGTTTCCTGCTGCTTTATTTCTATTATCGTCACGCTCAAAAAACCACCAATCCACTGTTTCCGCTGAATCTCTTTCAGGTGCGAACGTTCAGGGTTGGCATTGTTGGAAACATGCTAACGCGTCTTGGCATCAGTTCCGTTCCGCTTTTGTTACCATTAATGATTCAGGTGGCCTACGGTGGCTCTGCAGTAATCTCTGGTTGGATTATTGCACCGATGGCTCTCACTGCAATGTTTGGAAAAAATTATGTAATCGGAATTCTGAACAGATTTGGCTATCGGAAAACGCTGTACTATAACACCATCGTTTTGGGTCTTCTTATCATGTTGGTGGCCGTGCCCGGAATTGAAGATTCACTTTATTGGTTTGTACCCATTATCGCTCTTATGGGATTTTTCAATTCTATACAATTTACCGCAATGAACACGATTTCTATTGCAGACCTCAGAAGTTTCCATACCAGCAGCGGCAACTCTCTTTTATCGGTTAATCAGCAACTTGCTGTGGGATTTGGAATCTCGTTGGGATTATTGATTCTTAATATCTTTGAATCCCAAACTCACTTTATTTCAGGGGAAATTCACAATGCTTTCCGTTATACTTTCCTCACTATCGGATTGCTGACTATATTCTCCAGCAATGTATTCAAAAGACTTCATATTGCTGACGGAAATAATATGACAACGTAAGTTATTTAAATTTTACTTAATTTTATGAATAAGTAGACCACTGTTATTTTTATTATCTATAACAATTACGTTCCTATTGTAAAAAATCTGAATACCTTAGCTACATCATTTTAATAAAATACGACTATGGACAAGAAAAAACTGACACGCCAGACCGGCGCACCTGTACCTGATAATCAAAATGCGATGACTGCCGGGCCGCGTGGCCCCATGTTGATGCAGGATTTTTGGTTTCTGGAAAAAATGGCCAATTTCGACAGGGAAGTCATCCCTGAAAGAAGAATGCACGCCAAAGGTTCCGGAGCATTCGGAACGTTTACCGTGACTCACGACATTACTCCTTTCACAAAAGCCAATATCTTCAGTGAAATAGGAAAAAAAACAGAAATGTTTGCCCGCTTCTCTACTGTTGCCGGAGAAAGAGGTGCTGCAGATGCGGAAAGAGACATCAGAGGTTTCGCACTAAAATTTTATACCGACGAAGGCATTTGGGATCTGGTAGGAAATAATACGCCCGTATTCTTCTTCCGTGATCCCATGAAATTTCCCGACCTGAATCACGCCGTAAAGCGAGATCCGAAAACCAATATGCGAAGTGCCAACAATAACTGGGATTTCTGGACATTGTTGCCCGAATCATTACATCAGGTTACAATAATTATGAGCGACCGTGGAATTCCTAAAGGATACCGCCACATGCACGGTTTCGGAAGCCACACCTACAGTTTCATTAATAAAGACAATATAAGACATTGGGTGAAATTTCATTTCAGAACTCAGCAGGGTATAGAAAATCTGAGCAATGAAGAGGCTGCCGCCATCATTGGGCACGACAGAGAATCTTCACAACGCGACCTTTTCGATGCAATTGAAAGAGGCGATTTTCCAAAATGGAAACTATACGTGCAGATCATGACAGAAGAACAGGCAAAAGCCTACCGCTTTCATCCTTTCGATCTTACCAAAGTGTGGTCTAAGAAAGATTTTCCTTTGATTCCCGTTGGTGAATTTGAATTGAACAAAAATCCTGAAAATTATTTTGCCGATGTGGAACAGGCTGCTTTTAATCCTACGAATATTGTTCCCGGAATCGGTTTCTCGCCGGATAAAATGCTTCAAGGACGGCTCTTTTCCTATGGGGATGCCCAACGTTACCGTTTAGGAGTGAACCATTTCCAGATTCCTGTGAACAAACCCCGATGCCCTTATCACGCATTCCACAGGGATGGTGCTATGCGTATAGATGGAAATTATGGAGATACTTTGCATTATAATCCGAACAGTTACGGTGAATGGGAGGAACAGCCTGAATCAAAAGAACCGCCGCTGGAACTGGAAGGAACGGCCTATGCGCATAATTTCCGAGATGATGATGAGGATTATTACACCCAGCCGGGCGATCTTTTCCGAATCATAAAAGCAGACGGCAAAGCGGAAATCCTTTTCCGAAATACTGCAGCGGAAGTTGGTGCTGCTGAAAAATTCATCCAGATCCGTCACATCCGAAACTGCTACAGGGCAGATGCCGAATACGGCGAGGGTGTGGCAAGAGCGTTGGGAATGACCATGGAGGAAGTAAACGGTTTTGATATGAGTCCGTACAACAGATGGGCACCCCGACCGTCCCACGGATAATCCAGTTTATAAATAATGAATAGAAGAAAAACCCCGAACATTCGGGGTTTTTCTGTTAGGGCGTTGGGAGAAGATGAATGTGATCGTACTTTTGAAATCCGTTAAGGAAATCTTTCGTCTGCATTCTTTTCTTCCCTTCCAGCTGCACTTCATCGGGATAATAAATGCCATCCTGTGTATAAATCTTAAAAGTAGTTTTGCTGATTTCCAAAGTGGCAGGAGCATGTGAATGGGAGACTAATTCTTTTCGACCGGAATAGATCTTGAGCTGTTTCTCCTCCTCCCCGATTTTCAAAATGGTAAAAGCACACGGATGGGGAGACATCCCCCGGATGAAATTATACACTTTGTCTGTTTCCTGATCCCATTGGATTCTCGTATCTTCCTTAAATATTTTGAAAGCATTTTTAGGTTGTAAAGCCTCCGGTTGTGGTATTGCCGAAAGAGTTTCTTGTGAAAGTCCGTTGAGCGTTTTTACCACCAACTCCGCACCTTTGTGCATCAGTCTGTCGTGTAGAGATCCTGCATTTTCATCAGGTAAAATAGAAACTGTTTCCTGAAGCAAAATACTTCCCTCATCTATTTTTTCATTAATAAAAAAGGTGGTAAGTCCAGTGGTTTCCTCCCCGTTAATCACCGCATAATTAATGGGTGCTGCACCGCGGTAGTCCGGAAGCAGCGAAGCGTGAAGGTTGAAGGTTCCCAAGCTAGGAATTTCAAAGAGAACTTGAGGCATCATCCGGAACGCTACCACTACAAACACGTCTGCATTCAGGGATTTCATTTGTTGAAGAAACTCGGGATCTTTCAATTTTTCCGGCTGGAAAATAGGTAAACGTTGTTGTTCAGCATACATTTTAACCGGAGACTGTTGAATTTTCTGCCCCCTACCGCTGGCTTTATCAGGCACTGTAACCACACCTGCTATTTTATGAGGTGAAATGTGTATCGCTTCCAAAGATGTTTTTGCAAACTCTGGTGTTCCGAAAAATACGATATTTAATGGCTTCATGCTGCAAATATAACATCATTTTAAAGAATATTCTAAGCCAAAGTGTAGGTTCTGAAATTCAACATTTTTATTTTCCCCACATCCAACAGCAGAATAATATGCTCGAGAAGTTTCTCTTTGTTACAATATGCCAATTGCATGGAAATCTCATCTGCAGTAGCCGGCTGAACACTTAAAATTTTCAATATTTCATCGCTGATGCTTCTTGCTGAACGTTCTTTTTTGGACTCACATACATCGCAGGTGCCGCAGTTTTCAGCATTTTTTTCACCAAAATAAGTGAGAATCATTTTCATCCTACAATGATCTTTATTTGCAGCATAGAATTTCATTTCCTCCCATTTTCTGATTTTATTTTTTTGAATCTGTTCAAAAAGATGCCAATATTTTCCACTGAAAGAGCGATCATCCCGAGGCTGAATAAAAGTAATGCTCGATAACGCACCATCGATATACTCCACATGACCTGCTTCACGTAGTTCGCGTATTCTTTCCTGTATCAACGGAATCGCTGCTCCTATTTTTCCGCTCAGATTCTGTTCGCTGAACATCACTTTATGGGTAGAAATTCCCGGAATACAACGCAATAGAAGTTCAATGAAATAAGCATCTTTCTTCGGAAGAAGGTCTATTTCATGAGGCTCCAACTTCAGTTCGAGAGAAGAAAGGCTTTTATGGGTATTCAAAAAAACAAGTTCTTGATTGTGGAGAAAATTCAGCACATTTTTGATCTTGGCAGCGGAACATTTGGTTGTATTCTGAAGTTGCTGCATAAAAAATTGGTGTGGTTTCTCCGGCCTTTCGCCATCAGCAATTTGGAAAATAGAATAGAGGTACGAAATTATTTTCAAAAATTCTTTTTTATCAGGAATCTGATTTTTAAGAATATCATCAAACTGAAGAAACTCCTGCACATTCCAGAGCATAAATGCAAAGCTTTCCTTCCCGTCGCGACCGGCCCTTCCTATTTCCTGATAATAATTCTCCACACTGGCCGGAGCAGAAAAATGAATAATGAAACGCACATTTTCTTTGTCAATTCCCATTCCAAAGGCATTTGTGGAAACCAGAACCGCACTTTCCCCTGCAGTCCAGTACTGCTGTCTCTGGTGTTTCTCCCTGGCAGACAAACCTGCATGGAAAAAATCTACTCTATTTTTATCACGATTCTTTAGAAATTGAGTCAGTTCTTCAGCCTCTTTTCGGGTTCGGGTATATATAATTCCGGACCCCTTATGGTAACGGAGCAGATCATAAGTCCACTGATATTTGTCTGATATGGTTTCTGAGAAAATTCGGATATTATCCCGCTGAAAACTCTTTTTGAAAACTGTGGGGGTTTTCAGTTCCAGTTTCTCAATAATTTCATTGAGTACTTTAGGAGTGGCTGTCGCTGTAAGCGCGAGGCATGGAAGTTGGGGATGATCTTTACGGAATGTTTTAATATTCTGATATCCTGGCCTGAAATCCTGTCCCCACTCAGAAATACAGTGAGCCTCATCTACAGCAATAAAGGAGAGTTGGATATCAAAAAGGTGTTCTAGAAACAGCGGACTGGAAAGCCGTTCCGGAGAAACATATAAAAGTTTTGTTATACCTTCTCTACATCGGGTATAAATCTCATCTGCTTCAGCTTCATCGAGTTCTGCGGAAAGGTATTCTGCTTCAATATTCCTGTATTTCAACTGCATCACCTGATCTTTCATTAGAGCAATGAGTGGGGAAACCACCAAACAAGTGCCTTCTAGAAGAAGAGCGGGAAGCTGATAACATAGTGATTTTCCACCTCCGGTAGGTAATAAGGCAAGAGTATCTTTTCCTGAAACGACAGCATCGGTGATTTCGTCCTGTAAATCCCGAAACTGATCGTAGCCCCAAAAATGCTGGAGGATTTCCTTTTTTAATTTTTTAAACTCTTGCAGCGAAATCATGAAGTAAAAATACAAGAAAACAAAAAGCTGCGCAAATAGCGCAGCTTCTTATATTAAAACTGAGTTTAATTTATTTAGCCTCGAAGTACACTCTTCTGTTCGCTCTGTTTTTCCATTCAGGACATTTGGTAGCGGGATCACATTCAGGATATTTCAGGTCTTTTTCCCCTCTTCCCACTGCTTCCAGTTTACCTGAGCTTACACCTTGTTGCACTAAATAATTTTTTACATTGTTTGCTCTTCTTTCTGAAAGTCTCTGATTGTACTCATCACTTGCTCTGGTATCCGTCGCTCCTACTACTCGGTATGAACCTGCGGAGGAGTTGATGTAATTAACTGCATTGTTCAGAATAGGAGTATTAGCAGGTAATATTCTGTCGGAATCTAAATCAAATTCAATTCCTTCCAGTGTTCTTGTATTGTCAGTGATAACTCCTCCTGTAGAGGGTGTGGTGGTAGGACATCCGTCATTTTCCACTGGCCCTGGTACGGTTACACACTTGTCGTAAAGATCGATTACACCATCAAGATCAGTATCTAACGCTACTCCAGCACCATCCACTCTTGCTCCTGCAGGAGTATCAAGTTGTCTGTCCCAATCGTCGCAGACACCGTCGTTGTCATTGTCTCCAGACTTACATACTTCAATATCCTGATTTCTTTGATCCAGTACATCCAGTTTGTAATAAACTTCCTGAAGTGGATCATGCCAGAAAAGGTGAGATTGATGCCTTCCCAAATTGAATGTAAGACCTAAAGTAGTATTGAAGAAGTTGTCAGAAGTTCTTGCTGTAGTTGCTAATCCGTCAAAGGTGTCATCTCCGGTAATGACATACATTACTCTCCCTTCCAGATCAATGGTATTGTTAATTTTATATTTCAAACCTGCACCACCCTGGCCAAACCACGCAAAACCCGGATTAAAAGCTTTCGCCTCGTAGGCCAGCCTTTGCCCGGCCATATCTTCTACATAGGCTCTGTATGCTAGAGTACCAATACCGGCATATCCGTGTAAGGCCCATCTGTAAGGCGATTTGTTATCTACTCTTCTTAAAAGATTTGAGAAATTAATATCACCTAAAATGGAGATTGCATCGTACTGTGTTCTGCCTGCAATAGGCATGGTAGGAGAAGCGTTATCGTTTTTTGTGTTAAACCAACCCTGTCTTGTTTCACCTCTGTCATATTGTAATTTAAGGCCGAATGCGTGAGTAATCGCCTTATCAACACTTAGATAAGCAGAATACCCGAACACATCTTTACCTAAACCGTCGCCATCTTTAATAGAAGTTAAAGTTGCTGTTTGAAGAAGAGGTATACCTGCTCCTACGGAGATAGACCAGTCATTAAATCTTTTTGATTCTTGGGTAAAAGGGTACACATTTGCAGAACCAGAAGAGTACGTATTAGGGTACTGATCCGAATACACTGCAACAGAATCTTGCGCAAAAATAGCAGCCGGAAACGCCAGTGCTAACGCAGCAATTGTTGAACTTAGTTTCATAATTTAATTATTTAAAGTTTATAAATGATCTTTAATTTTGGTTTCTAACTGAGGGTAAAAAAACCTTTTTTTATTTAAACACCTCTCGAAATACAAATACTGTACCTTATGTCGGTTAACGAAATATTTTTTTTATTTTGAAAAAAAAAGCCTAAAACATGTAAACAATGGTTATTCATACTTTTCTTTACTTACTGGCCATTTTGCACGAGTTCTGAAATCAAAACTCTTGAAAATTCTCTTTCATAAAGATGCTTTTTATGAGGAATCTGAAGGCTCTGAGACTGAAACACTAAAGTACGAAATTTCACAATATCAATATCAATAATTCGATCTTCATATTTCCCAGTTGCAGAACTGTCATTAGTTCTTCCCATCTCAGCTTCTATATTTTTGATAAATGCCAGCAGTTTTAAAGGTGAAAACTCCGTGGTCGCCAACACGGCTACATTGCAGAATTCATGAGAACTTAAAAACCCGACAGGTGCTGTATAATGAAATTCTGATATTCTAATGATCCTGCAATACGCCTTTTCTAATCGCTCCAAAGCAATTTTCAGGTTTTTTTTAGGATCACCTAAATTACTTCCGAGTAACAAAAGCACATCATGCTGCGACATATAGTAAAATTTAGATTTCAGCTATGAAAAGTTTCTTTAAAAATGTATTAGCAAATATAGTGGCTATTTTCATCATCGGGGTTATATTCTTCGTGTTTTTTATTTTCATGATCGCCCTTAGTGCAGCAATTGGCGAACCGAAAGTGAATGTAAAGAGTAATTCCGTCCTTACTTTAGACTATAAAACCCACATTATCGACAGCCCCACTGAAGACCAAAAGGGGATTTTCGATTTTAATAATAAAAATAAAAACATTCTTGTCTATGATTTCATAGAAGCCATTCAGAAGGCAAAAACAGACGACAAGATAAAAGGCATCAGCATAGAAACTGATTTCATAAGTGCCGGTGTCACCCAACTGGATGCCGTGAGAACAGCACTTGAAGATTTTAAAAAATCCGGAAAGTTTATTTACGCGTATGGAAATATGGTATCGCAGCCTGCTTATTACTTAGGATCGGTTGCGGATCAATATTACCTTCATCCATCCGGAGGTATCGAACTGAAAGGAATGGCCACAGAAGTAATTTACTGGAAAAGTTTTGCTGAAAAATACGGAATCGGCATCGAGGTTATTCGTCATGGAAAATACAAAGCTGCCGTTGAGCCTTATATGAGAGATGACATGTCAGAAGAAAACCGCGAACAACTTTCTACGCTTCTGAATGACATTTGGAGTACTATTTCCACTAAAATTGCCGCTTCCAGAAAAATGGAGCCCAATGTGTTTAAAACAGCTGTTGACAGTCTCTACGGGATTATTCCGGAATTGAGTGTGCACCATAAACTGGCTGATAAACTGATTCAACAAAGTGAATATGACCAGCTGTTGAAACAAAAACTCAAAATAAATAATGAGAAAGACCTAAACAGAATTTCGGTTTCCAAATACATTGCGGCCAATACAAAAACCAAATCTTCAGGAAAAGACGGGCAAGTGGCCGTGTTGTACGCTTCCGGGCAAATCTTTAACGGAGAAGGTTATCAGAATATATACGGCAAAAATTTCGTTGAAGAGATTCAGAAAATTGCCAAAGATGATAAAATAAAAGCAGTTGTGTTCCGGATCAATTCCCCGGGTGGAAGCGCAAATGCTTCTGACGAAATTCTGTTTGAACTCCAAGAACTCAAGAAGAAAAAACCGCTGATCGTTTCGTTCGGTGATTATGCTGCTTCGGGCGGATACTATATGGCGATAGCAGCAGATAAAATTTATTCTGAACCAAATACCATTACCGGTTCCATCGGCGTTTTTGGAATGATTACCTATTTTAAAGATTTGGCCAACCGCAACGGAATCAACTCATATGATGTGAGCACCAATGCCAATTCGAATTACTATTCTATCATTAACGGAATTTCACCATCTGCTGTAGATATGCTTACTAAGAGTGTAGAAAGTACGTATAAAAGATTTGTGTATTTTGTAACCCAGAACCGTAAGAAAACATTTGAACAGATTGACGAAGTGGGCGGGGGAAGAGTATGGAGCGGAACCCGTGCGAAGCAGTTGGGCTTGGTGGACGAACTTGGAAGCTTGCACGATGCGGTACAATTTGCTGCCGATAAAGCTAACCTGAAAGAATACAAAGTAACAGCTTATCCAAAACAATTGACACAGTTCGAACAGATTTTTAAAGATTTTGAGGAGGAGCAGATCTCTGCGAGATACCTCCGAAAAAAACTGGGAGATGAGCAATATAAAATTTTTGAACAGATAACCAACCCAAAACTACAGTCGGGCGTGATGATGAGAATGCCATTTAGCATCACCCTGAAGTAAAGAACTCATTCAACTTCATATTAATAGAAATCCCCCGCTGAGCTAGACTCAGTGGGGGATTTCATTGGTTTAAAAATACGTTTTTCTGTTATCCTCTTCGCGTAGCCATTCCGTATAACCATAGAACAATTAAGGCTCCTATAACAGCTAAAATGATGCTCTTGAAGTCAAATTCATCAACTGTTCCCCAGCCAAGTAGTGTTCCAATCCAGCCGCCTACGAAGGCACCTACAATTCCTAAAATAATGGTCATCAACCATCCCATGTTCTGGTTTCCAGGCATAATGAGTTTTGCCAGCGCACCGGCGATTAGGCCGAAAATAATCCATGCTAAAATGCTCATAGTTTAAAATTTTAATGTTAATAATTTAATTGATGCTTTGGCTATAGCTAAAGTTATACCTTTTGCCACACGACGAATCAACTCATTAAAATCTTATAACATTGAACCCGAAATTATAAAATCACCTCTTTTTGAAAAACGAATTCACAAATACTTCCCCATTGAAGAGCTGTAAATCCTGCATTTTTTCTCCTACTCCTATGTATTTTACAGGAATCTGAAACTGATCAGAAATCCCAATCACTACGCCGCCCTTAGCGGTTCCGTCTAGTTTGGTTACTGCCAGTGCTGTAACTTCTGTGGCTGCCGTAAACTGCTTTGCCTGTTCGAACGCATTCTGTCCGGTAGAACCATCCAGAACCAACAGCACTTCATGTGGCGCATCAGGAATAACTTTTTGCATGACTCTCTTAATTTTGGTCAGCTCATTCATCAGATTTACTTTGTTGTGAAGCCTTCCTGCTGTATCTATAATAACAATATCAGCATTTTGTGCTACTGCACTTTGCACTGTATCAAAAGCAACAGATGCCGGATCCGAACCCATTCCCTGCTTCACGATGGGCACCCCTACCCTTTCACTCCAGATCACCAATTGATCAACAGCGGCAGCCCGAAAAGTATCGGCCGCACCCAGCACAACATTTTTTCCTTCAGATTTGAACTGATGAGCCAATTTTCCGATAGTCGTAGTTTTTCCTACTCCGTTCACACCCACTACCATAATCACATATGGTTTTTTGGAATCATTAATATTGCCGGTGCCGGCGTGTGGATTTTCCAGAAGCAGCCCAGTGATTTCTTCGCGAAGAATGGCATCCAGTTCATCGGTACCCACATATTTATCACGCGCCACCCGTTCTTCAATCCGGTCAATAATTTTGATCGTAGTGGCAGCACCTACATCAGAAGCAATCAGAATCTCTTCCAGATCATCTAGTACTTCCTCATCCACCTTGCTTTTCCCAACAACGGCTTTGGATATTTTTTCGAAAAAACCTTTGCTGGATTTTTCCAGGCCCTGATCCAGAGTTTCTTTCTCCTGTTTGTTAAATATTTTTTTGAACCAGCTCATTCTTTATATTTAGTTAATAATCTCGGCAGTTGATATGTTCTACAAAGATAAAAAAAAACTACCCAAATCTTGAGTAGTTTCATATTGTGATGTAGGCAGATTATTTCTTTAAAAAAGCATCCACTTCGTCTACATTCATTACTTTCTCATCAAAAAAGTAAGCTCCAGTTTTTGGAGATTTTACCATTTTCACGACTTTAGTCATCTTTTTGGATGAACCGTCTTTCAGGGTTGCTACTACTTTTTTTGCCATTGTAAAATATCTTTAAAGAGGATTACTTAATTTCTTTATGAACGGTGTACTTCTTTAGAACAGGATTATACTTTTTCAGTTCCAGTCTTTCAGTAGTGTTCTTTTTATTTTTCGTGGTAATATAACGGCTCATACCGGCTACACCGCTTTCTTTATGTTCTGTACATTCCAGGATTACCTGCACTCTGTTTCCTTTTTTTGCCATGATTTGATGGGTTATTTAATAAATCCGTTTCTTTTCGCTCTTTCCACTGCTTCTTCGATCCCTACTTTGTTGATCACTCTCAATCCATGAGCAGAAACCTTCAATGTGATGTTCTTCTCTGTTTCCGGAAGGAAAAATTTCTTTTCTAATAAGTTAATCTCAAAACGTCTCTTCGTTTTGTTATTAGCGTGAGAAACGTTGTTACCAACCATTGCACGCTTTCCTGTTATTTGGCAAATTCTTGACATATCTCGATGTTCTTTTTTACTACTTATATTTGAGTGTGCAAAATTATAAAGAATTTTCCAGTCACACAAATGTTTTCTCTTTTATTTTGAAAAAGTTACCGTGTACCCACACGCTTTTTTTGCAATCTCTTTTGAACTTGTTTAATCAATGTATAAAAAATTAAAAACCCGAGAACAAAAATAGAGATTCTGGAAAGCAGATCTCCTGCTAGAGTATAAAGAGTCTGACCTTCATATAACTGTATTTTGGCAAACAAAGCCGTTTCATCTCCGTATAAAGTATCCGCTTCTATCTCCCCTCTTGCATTGATGTGAGCAGATATTCCGCTGTTTGCCGCACGTGCGATTTCTCTTCGTGTTTCTATGGCACGAAGCCGCGCATAAGACAACAGTTGCTGATGTCCTTGGGTTACACCCCACCAACTGTCATTGGTCATGATAGCAAGAAAATTGGCACCCTTCTTCACATATTCTGTAGTAAATTCTCCATAAATACTTTCATAGCAAATAATAGGAGCCAATTTCCCTTTATTGTACGGGTTGCTGAACACTTTTCTTTCGTCATCACTTCCTAGGGAAGCAATAGTGCCGCCCAGATTCAGCATCGCATCGCCTAAAACAGGTTTTAGCACGTTAATGTAAGGAAAAATTTCTACCCCCGGAACCAGTTTACCTTTGTGATACGCCTCCACTTCGTAACCGGGAATTATTTGGACGCCCGTATTAAATCCCTCTACCCAGCCCTGAGAAACCGAATAAGCGTGGTCTGGTGCTTCCTCCTCACTCGTGAACAGAGTATGAGACGAAATTCCGGTTGCAAATACAGCACCAGGCTTTGTGGATAAAAAAGATTTGACACCATTCAGAATGACACTTTCTTGAAATCCGGCTTCCGATATGGATCCTCTTCCGGGAAGCGACGTTTCTGGGCCTATGTAATAGTCAATATCTCCTTTTTTAAAGTCTTTCGGTGAATATTGTTCTGCCAGATTAAGGAGTTCCTGCAAAACTTGAAGGCTGTCTTTCTCGTATTTTTCGGTATAAGGATCGAGTTCCGGCTGTAACATCAAAACACTGACCTGTCCGACGGGTTTTTCATCAAAACTGTTGTATTTCCACACAGAAATGAGCATCGGCACACAAACTCCCAGAACTAAAATAAATAAATTGAGCAACAGTGGTTTTCTTTTTCTGCCGGCTTCCCAGATGCGAAGCGTGTAAAACGCATATACATTGACCAGCAGAATCCAGAAACTTCCGCCGGTAGCGCCCAAAGTATCATACCATTGTATAAGCATCGGATATTCTGAAAAAACATTTCCCAGATTCAGCCAAGGCCAAGTGAGTTCCCAATTCAAATGAAACTTCTCGAATGCCATCCAGATGGCAACAAAAAAAGTAAGCCCCCAGTACGTTCCCTGCATTTTTTTGTACCAGTGATAAAGCATAAAAACAATACTGTAAAGCAATGAATTCACCAGTACTGGAAACACCACCGCCATCAGCGCAGGACTGCCGTCAGGATTCTGAGAACCGTACAGCCAGCCGGTGGTTACAATATTCCAGATGATGAAGGTAAGGTACGAAAGCCCGAAAATGAGACCGCTTTTCTGGCGAATATTAGAGAATTTCGTTATTTCATGTTCAGCAATCAGCAACGGAACCAGCGCAAAAAATATAAAGAACGGCACACCGTAGGTAGGCCAGGAAATACTTAACATAAGAGCACTGATCAGGCACAGAAAAAGGTATTTCATTGGAGAGATTTAAGCAACAAATTTACTATTATTAATTCATTTTTGTTCCTCTGAAGTTCCACAGTTTTTCTTTTGCTCGAAATAAAATCTATCTTTGTAAAAAAGAATGAACATGAGCGAAACAGTGCTTTGCCCGAAATGTACTTCAGAATTCACCTATGAGCAGGATGGATTTCAGGTATGTTCCCAATGTTTTTATGAATGGAATCCTTCTGAAACACCTTCTGAAGATAAAATCCTAGACAGTAACGGTAACGAACTTCAGAACGGAGACAGTGCGGTGGTGATCAAAGATCTGCCAGTAAAAGGCGCTCCAAAACCTGTAAAAGCGGGAACAAAAGTGAAAAACATCAGACTGAGACCAGACAGCGATCATAATATCGACTGTAAAATTGACGGGTTCGGATCAATGGCCTTGAAATCAGAATTTGTGAAGAAAGCATAAAAAAAGGAAATAATTGGACAGAGTTCCGATTCTAAGACTTTCATTGCGCAATGCTAATTTCGAGTCTCCAAGGCAGAAAGAGAATTAACCAAAAATTTCCTTATTCGTTTGGAACTGCTAAGGTACATATATTTTTGCATATAGCATCACGGTATTAACATGACTTATTAACATACTAACAATAACTGAATGGCATTCCGTACATTTCACCAGAACCCAAAGCGTAAAATCACCTTCGGAAAAATTTTGATAGCGCTTATCATCCTTGATATTGCCGCAATTATCATCCTTCTTATCTTGGCTTTTTTACCTCAGTTTTACAGAATGAAAGATGATTTTCTCTTCCAAACATTCACCCTGAATCTGGTTCTAGTAGCACTTCTCATTATGTCCGCAATTTACTACATCGCGTTCCGGGGAAAAGCGAAGAAAAAAATATCCGGAATGCTGGAGTTTCATGAAAATGAAATCATTCTGAACGGAATGCATGTTCCTTTAACAGATATTCAGAAAATCAGAATCATCGGCAATGACATTAAAGGTGAATTCCGCGGCTTCGTTTCCAAAGGCTCTCAGAATCAGATCATCATCACCAAAAAAAACCGCGAAGAACTGAGCTCCTTCTTTGAACAGACCATAGAAAATCCGCTCCGCAATTGGGAACCTATTCTTAAAATTTACAAAGATAAAAGTCTCGTTTCCGAATCCAACTTCTCCAATATCATCAATAATACCAATTATTTCTGATGAATTTCATCGACTGCCTGGCATATAATTTCGTACGATTTCTTCCGCGCTTCATGATCAAAAATATGCGAAGCCACCATCAGTTCATCCACCTGAAAACTCTCCTGAAAGGCTAAAATCTGCTCTTGTATAGAGGTTTTACTGCCTTTAAAACTGTATTTCAGTTTCTGTAGCAGATGGGCTTTCTCTGCCGGGCTCCAGATCTTATCCATATCATCTACAGGCGCTGTATAGGGCTCCCTCACATTTCGGATAAGATTTAAAAACGTAATGTACAGGGTTGATGAAATCCTTTCAGCTTCTTTATCCGTATCCGCAGCCATCCCGTTGACACAGGCAATGGTATAAGGTTTTGGAAATTTTTCACTGGGCTGATAGTGTTCATGATAAATCCTAAATGCAGACTCCATCATTTCAGGAGCAAAATGGGCTGCAAAAGCATACGGCAAACCGAGGTCTGCAGCCAACCACGCGCTGTCGGTGGACGAACCTAAAATATAAATCGGGATATCGCAGCCCTCTCCTGGAATTGAACGTACCAGCGCATTACGGTTCTCAGCAGAAAAATACCTTTGGAGTTCTACAATCTGCCTCGGAAATTGCTCATTAATAGTCATCGGATTTCTGCCCAGTGCTTTTGCCGTATATCCGTCTGTGCCGGGAGCACGCCCAACACCTAAATCAATTCTCCCCGGATAAAGGGTTTCCAGCGTTCCGAACTGTTCGGCAATCACCAGCGAACTATGATTGGGGAGCATCACACCACCCGATCCTACCCTGATCTTCCGAGTTCCGGAAGCAATATAACCAATGAGCACCGAAGTGGCCGAGCTGGCAATTCCCTCAAAATTGTGATGTTCTGCCAACCAATATCTTGTATAGCCCAGATTTTCTACGAACTGAGCCAGATCCATACTTTCATGCAGAGCCTGCTGTACGGTACTTCCCTGCTTTACAGGAGCGAGATCCAAAACGGAGAGTTTAAAATTCTTCATAGCGCAAAATACGAAACTTCAGACAGTCATCCCGTGCTTGCCGATGTAAAATATTAATTAAAGCGTTTAGGATAAGCTATAGCTACTCCGGAGCAGCAGGTAGGTGATTGATTTCGTAACTGACAAGATACATTCTATGGAATGAGAATGATGCTATTGTTTCACTGGATCCTGCCAATAACTCGTTTAGCTAAGCATTCTCTCAAAACAATCAGCCAATTCATCAATTAACCGCCTCAACCAATAACCAAATTGCTTATCTTTGTGCTGTGTTCAATCTGGGAAATTTTCTGACTCTATCTACTTTCGGCGAGAGCCACGGTGAAGCCTATGGAGGCATCATCCAGAATGTTCCTGCCGGACTGCGCGTAGATTTTGAAGCCATCCAACACCAGCTGAACAGAAGAAGACCGGGACAAAGCAGCCTCGTTACCCAAAGGAAAGAAAACGATATGATCACCTTTCTCTCAGGGATTTTTGAGGGACAAACTACTGGCACGCCCATTGGTTTTCACATTAGAAATGAAGATCAGAAATCCAAAGATTACCAGCATCTGGCCCATACCTACCGCCCCAGTCATGCCGATTTCACGTATGAGCGAAAGTATGGCCTTCGCGATTATCGCGGTGGGGGAAGATCATCAGCCCGGGAAACTTTGAACTGGGTAGCAGCAGGAGCTCTGGCCAGACAGCTCATTCCTGAAGTGCAGATTCAGGCATATGTGTCTTCCGTGGGCGAAGTATTTTGTGAAAAACCCTATCAGGAGTTGGATTTATCGAAAACAGACGACAACGAAGTGCGCTGTCCGGACGAGGAAACTGCTGCACGGATGATTTCCAAAATAAAAGCCTTTAAAAAAAATGGCAACACCATCGGCGGAATCATCACCTGCGTGGTAAAGAACCTTCCGGCAGGAATCGGGGAACCAGTGTTCGGAAAATTACAGGCCGAACTTGCCAAAGCTATGATGAACATTAATGCCACAAAAGGTTTCGAATACGGAAGCGGTTTCTGTAGTGCAAGAATGACGGGAGCAGATCACAACGATCTTTTCAATGAGGATTTCACCACTCGCACCAACCTCTCCGGAGGCATACAGGGCGGAATTTCCAACGGGATGGACGTGTATTTCCGGGTCGCCTTCAAGCCGGTAGCCACCCTGCTGAAACCCCAGCCCAGCATTGACAAGGCAGGAAGACCAGTGACACTGGACGGCAGAGGAAGGCACGATGCCTGTGTAGTCCCCCGAGCAGTGCCCATAGTGGAAAACCTCGCCGCATTTGTACTCGCAGATCTTATGCTCATCAACAAAGTAAGAACCTTGGGAACACTGTAAAAAAAAATAAATTTATTTGACACGATGAAAACTTACTGGGAAAAAGCCATCACATTCGACGAATATATGAATGTGGCCAAAGAAAGATTCAACCATCCCCGAAATAAGGGGGACGAAGAAATGAGGGAATACTACGATCTTGGTCTTCAGCGCATGGAACGCACTCTAAAAACTTTCAGAAGGGAAGAAGAGCAACTGGAAATCCTGAAAAAAAAGAACTTTGCAGGGAAGATTCTTATTATTTCTGAACCGTGGTGCGGTGATGCAAGTGCTACTGTACCGGCAGTCAGCCGCTTTTTTGAGGGGCACAATGAAGTACGTATTTTTCTTCGGGACGAAGACACTTCCCTCATTGATCAGTTTCTTACCAACGGAACCCAGTCGATCCCTATCGTGATTGTGCTAAATGAAAAGTATGAGACAGTCGGCCATTGGGGTCCACGGCCAGCATTCGGAACTGAACTTCTTGCCAAATTCAAAGCAGATCCAGAAGATTATTCAAGAGAACAGTTCTACAACGACCTACAGGTATATTACGCCAAAAATCGCGGCAAGGATGCCATTTCAGAAATATTAGATTTAATATAAAGCCAATGAAGTTCCTCAAAAAAAATATCATTTACCTCCTCTTGTTGGGCGTGCTGACAGCCATTTTTTTAATTCCCGGTGCGAAAGACTTTCTGAAAGACCGCTTTTTCCCAGTAGCCGCCATTGAAGAAACGGTGCATGTGGAAGATACCGCCTACGATATTGTCCTGAAAGGCATCAATGTGCCGGACACTAATTTTATAGAATTTAAAGGAGAAAAAACGGTATTTCTGAACTTCTGGGGGACTTGGTGTGCACCGTGTCGCGAAGAATGGCCCAGCATTGAAGCACTGTACGAATCACGGAGAGATAAAATGGATTTCGTGCTGATTGCTATGATGGACAAGGAAGAGGATGTACGAAAATTTATAGAAGAGAAAGGATACACTGCGCCGGTATATCTGGCAGAAAGTCCCATTAGCGGAAAAATCCTACCCAAGGTGTTTCCCACTACTTTTATTTTAGATAAAAACGGGAGAATCCTGCTGAAGGAAACCTCATCCAAAGACTGGAATACGGACTCAGTACATCGCTTTATTGAAGGAATAACACCATAAAAATCTTACGGGGAGAAAATTCTTTTTGGCAAGTAAATTGATAAAGTAAGGAAGTTGAAACGACATAAACTCGCACATGTTTCAATCCAAATACAAAATGAAATATTCAAAAATAGAATTGGCAAAACAGGCCATCAAACACAAAGGCCTTATTAAAAAAATCCCTGATATCTACAGAATGATACAATACTGGAGAAAAGGAATTTATCCAGTAAACTCTATTGATATGATTTTACCGCTACTCGGAATTCTTTACATTCTTTCTCCTATCGATCTGCTCCCTGAAATAGCCGTGCCGGTTCTTGGAATAGCAGATGACTTGGCTGTACTTTCTCTAACCCTGCCTAAGTTACTGAAAGAAGTGGACAAATTCCTACTTTGGGAGGCACAGCAAAAAGGAAATAGCAAAAACATATCCGAAGCTAAAATCATCGGGTAATTTCCATAGAAGATGAAAGCCCGGATGCTTGCGTATCCGGGCTTTTCACTTTTAAAGGCTATGTCTCTATTTCTGTCTGAAATATACTTCGATTGGAACACCGGTAAAACCAAAATGTTTCCGAAGCTGGTTTTCTGTAAACCTTTTATAAGGCTCTTTCACATACTGAGGAAGATTGCAAAAAAACACAAACTGCGGCGAGGGAGTCCCCAACTGAACGCAGTATTTAATCTTAATATATTTTCCTTTCAGTGCAGGAGGCGGGTTGTTTTCAAACACCGGAAGCATGACTTCATTCAGCTGAGATGTCTTGATTTTCTTCCTACGGTTTTCATACACCTCCATCGCTGTATCAACTGCTTTCAGAATTCTCTGTTTCGTTAAAGCGGAAATGAACAATACAGGAATATCCGTAAACTGGCCGATTTTATTCTTGATGCTCGCTTCAAAATCCCGCATTGTATTGGTTTGTTTGTCCTCCACCAAATCCCATTTGTTCACCAGAATTACGATACCCTTTCTGTTTTTCTGAGCAATGCCGAAAATGTTCATATCCTGGCTTTCCCATCCCTGAGTGGCATCCACCATAATAATAACAACATCGGAATTCTCAATCGCCCGCACCGAACGCATCACGGAATAAAACTCCAAATTTTCACTCACCTTGGCTTTTCGGCGCATTCCTGCTGTATCTACCAGAACAAACTCGTGCCCGAATTTATTGTAAAGCGTTTCAATACTATCGCGCGTGGTGCCGGCAATATCAGTAACTATATTTCTTTCATCATCCAGCAAAGCATTGATAAGGGTAGATTTGCCTACATTGGGCCGCCCGGCGATGGTAATTCTGGGAAGTCCGTCAAAAGGATCTTTATACTCTTTAGTAGGGAAATCTCTCACAATATCGTCCAGCAGCTCACCCGACCCGGATCCCGTAGCGGAGGACATAGTATAATATTTTTCAATTCCTAAAGAATAAAACTCGGTGGCAGGAAGTTCTTCTTTAGCAGAATCTACTTTATTAATCACGATGTATACTTTTTTCCCCGAACGCCGCAACATTTCATTAATTTCAATGTCGGTATCGGTGAGGCCTTCTTCCACGTTCATCATAAAAATAATGGAAGTGGCCTCATCAATCGCCAACTGGACCTGTCTTGCGATTTCTTCTTGAAAAATATCCTCTGTATTTACTTCATAACCTCCGGTATCGATCACGGTAAATTCAATTCCGTTCCAGTCGGATTTTCCGTAATGGCGGTCGCGGGTAACGCCTGCCGTTGCATCCACGATGGCTTCCCTTCGTTCCAAAAGGCGGTTAAAAAGTGTTGATTTCCCTACATTAGGACGTCCTACAATAGCGACAATGTTGCTCATAAATTTTGTTTAATAATTCTTCCTGAAAAAGATTGTTGATTATTAATGGGTTACCCGGACGTTCCGAGCCCAAAAATTTTGGCAAAGATAAGGTTTTCTCCCAAAGCTATTGCAAATTATGATATTAGGGAATCAATCAAAATGTTGTACATTTATAAACTAAAACTATACATATGAAAAATGTAGTGATAGTATTGGCAGTTTTTCTGATCCTGATTCAGTTTTTCAGAATTGATAAGACTAATCCACCCGTGAATCCAGGAATAGATTTCCTGAACATCAAAGAAACACCGGAGAACACTGCCACCCTGATCCGAAACGCATGTTACGATTGCCACAGCCATGAAACTAAATATCCGTGGTACTCCAATTTCCAGCCTGTGGGCTGGTTCCTTAAAGATCATATTGACGAAGGCCGAAAAAAACTAAACTTTTCTTTATTCGCAACTTACGAACCAAAACGTCAGGCACACAAACTGTATGAAGCGGCCGAACTGACAGAAAATGCAGATATGCCATTAGATTCCTATATGCTTGGGCATCCGCAGGCGCAGATTAACGATGAAGAACGAAAATTAATGGCGGATTATTTCCGAAAAATAGAAACAGACATTCGCATCAGTCACCAGCTTCCGCAAGAGGAATAATAAATAATGAACAAACAACCCGATCTTTCCAAATATTATATTTTTTACGATGGCGATTGCGGCTTCTGCAACTATTGGGTACAGTGGATACTGAAAAACGACCGTAAAAATCAGTTTCTCTTCTCTCCCCTGAAATCAGGTTTCGGACAGAATTTTTTAAAAGAAAGAAATCTGCAGCAAGACCAGTTGAGCACCCTCTATCTTTGGAAACCGAATTCTTTTTATTACCTCAAATCTGAAGCTGTTCTGGAAATTGCAAAACTTCTGGGCGGAAAATATCGGCTAATCGCCGTTTTTAAAATCCTTCCGCGTTTCTTCTCTGATGCAGTATACGATCAGATTGCCAAAAACAGAGACCATCTTTCGGCGACACAATGTCCTGTTCCTACGTCTCAGCAGAAAGAGAAATTTATTGAATAAAAGACCGTCAAAATCCTATATTTGCATTTATGGAATACAACACCGACAGAACTCATTTATATATGCCAGAATATGGAAGAATTGTCCAAAGTCTGGTCGAACGCTGCAAAACTCTTGAAGACAGAAACGAGCGCAATAAAATGGCCAAAGCCATCATTGATTTTATGGGACAAAGAAATCCGCACCTTCGTGATGAAGAAAATTATAAACATAAACTTTGGGATCATCTTTTTATCATGGCTGATTTTGAACTGGATGTGGATTCTCCGTATCCTATACCGCCAAAAGGAGAAAGAATGATCAAACCCGCGAGAATGGAATATCCGGCTCTGCAGGGTGACTTTAAATTTTATGGCAAAAGCATTCTACAACTCATCGAAAAAGCCATTGAACTGGATGAAGGTACTGAAAAAGATGCCCTAATTGAGGTGATTGCCAACAACATGAAAAAATCCTACAACATATATAATAAAGAACATGTGACGGACGATGTAATCTTCAGGCATCTAAAGGAACTTTCGGAAAACCGGCTGGATCTCACCGGTATTGATACTCTTGAAAAAAGTAAAATTTATTACAGCACCAACAAGAATAAAAATCAACAAAATAAGAACCAGAGCCAAAATCAAAACAGCAACCGCAATAAACAGCGTAATCAGCAAAATAAAACCCGTAGAAAATAATGAGCGGAACATTTGAAATCAAAGGAGGAAAACAACTGAAAGGGCAAATTACCCCACAGGGAGCAAAAAATGAAGCGTTGCAGATTCTTTGCGCTGTGTTGCTGACGGATGAAGAAGTACGAATCAACAATATTCCGGATATTCATGACGTGAATAGACTGATTGACATCTTGGGAGCTATGGGCGTAGAAATTCTGAAACATGGCAAAGGTGATTATTCGTTCAGGGCTGAAAAACTGGATTTTAAATACATCCAGTCACAAGAATTTAAAAAGGATAGTGCACGGCTTCGCGGTTCCATTATGCTATTAGGCCCGATGCTCGCCCGCTTTGGAGAAGCTTCCATGCCTACCCCCGGCGGAGACAAGATCGGTAGACGCCGCTTGGACACTCATTTTCAGGGATTCAGTGAACTCGGAGCCGAATTCCGTTACGATGAAAAGGAAAATTGCTACAGCCTGAAAGCCAAAGAACTGCACGGGAAATTCATCCTTTTGGAAGAAGCTTCGGTTACCGGAACAGCCAACATCATTATGGCGGCAGTTTTGGCCAAAGGAAAAACCAGAATCTATAATGCCGCCTGCGAACCCTATATTCAGCAATTGTGCAGAATGCTGAACCGTATGGGTGCAACTATTTCAGGAATTGGATCTAATTTATTGACGATAGAAGGTGTTTCCCACCTCCGAGGAACAGAACACACGATGCTTCCCGATATGGTGGAAATCGGTTCGTGGATTGGCATGGCCGCCATGACGAAATCTGAGATTACCATCAAAAATGTAGGTTGGAATCACCTAGGGGTTATTCCTGGAGTTTTCAGAAAGTTGGGAATTGCCATGGAACGTGACAATGACGATATTATTATTCCTTCACAGGAACAGTATACCATTCAGAAATTTATTGACGGTTCTATTCTTACCGTAACAGATGCGCCCTGGCCCGGCTTCACACCAGATCTGCTTTCGATCATTCTGGTGGTGGCCACACAGGCTCGGGGAACTGTTCTGGTACATCAGAAAATGTTCGAATCAAGGCTGTTTTTTGTTGATAAACTGATCGATATGGGTGCGCAAATCATCCTTTGTGATCCTCACAGAGCTACCGTAGTGGGTCTGAATCATGAATTTCCGTTACGTGGCACTACTATGATTTCTCCTGATATAAGGGCCGGAAATGCACTGCTGGTTGCCGCTCTCTCTGCGGAAGGCACCTCTGTGATTCATAATATAGAACAGATTGACCGTGGTTATGAAAATATTGATGGTAGGCTGAAAGCACTGGGCGCAGAAATCACAAGAATATAAAAAAGACACATCCCATTCCTCTAACAAACGCTTCTAACACTACTGAATTAATAGTGAATTGGCCAACTAAAAAGCAGTTTCTCAAAATTCATATAGAGTTAATACGTGTTTGTTTACATTTGAAAAAAATTGGAAGTAATGAAAAGACGTGATTTTTTAAAAGGCGGTTCGCTGGCGTTTGGAGGATTGCTTTTAACGCCCATAAGTTCCAACGCCCACTTCATCAAAGAAGAATTTGGCACAAAAAAAGCCAAAAACATCATCTTTATGGTGAGCGATGGTATGAGTTCCGGAACGTTGAATATGGCGGATATCTACAGCAGAAGAAAGTTGGGAAGACCTTCACACTGGATTTCCTTATATGAAGAGAATTTAGCACAAAGAGGACTGATGGATATGGCATCTGCCAACTCAATAGTCACAGATTCCGCAGCAGCCAGTTCATCCTGGGGTGGCGGTCATCGCGTAAACAACGGCAGTATCAATATCGGCGCAAGTGGTGAAGAATACCTACCCATCCTTCAAAAATTTAAAAAAGTCGGAAAAAAAGTAGGTTGTGTCACCACGGTTCCCATTACCCATGCCACACCCGCCGGATTTTCAGTCTTTACTAAAAGCAGAAATTCACAGGAGGAAATTGCCTTAACTTATTCGGAACTGGGTTTTGATGTAATGATGGGCGGCGGCCATAAATATTTTGATGCTTCACAACGAAAAGACAGAAGGGATATGTATTCCCTTTTCCGGAATAAAGGATATTTCGTAGCAAGAAATAAAACAGAAATGAATGCTGCTCCTCAAAACCAACCGTTGCTGGCTACTTTTGATGAAGATGGACTGCCTTATACTCAGGATCAGTTGAGTAGCAGTTTTATAATAAACAATATTCCTACCTTAGCTGAAATGACTTCCAAAGCGATCCATCAAATGAAAGATCACAAAGAGGGTTTTGTGATGCAGGTGGAAGCCGGAAAGGTGGACTGGGCAGCGCACGGAAATGACATTTCCGGATTGCTTTATGATCAACTCGCTTTTGATGATGCTTTGAAAGTTGTTCTGGATTTTGCAAAAAAAGACGGGAACACATTGGTGGTCATCACTTCAGATCATGGAAATGCGAACCCGGGACTTATTTATGGGAAAAATGTAAACGAGCATTTCGACCGTATTCAGCGTTTCTCGCAAACTAATGAATGGATTCTTCAGGGAATTCAAGCTACGGATAGCCTCAGCACTATAAAAGATAGAATTGCCCAGGCAAATGCGGAAATAAAAATTACAGATGAGCAGGCCAAAGAAATTCTCTCTTATTATTCCAAAGCGAAGCGGGAAGACGGTGTTTATAATCCCAGACATCTTCCTTTTAAGCTGCTTTCTCAGATACAGCAGGAACATACTTCCGTAGGCTGGATCAGTATGGATCACTCTTCTGATTATACCGAAATCGCAATGTACGGACCTGGCAGTCAGTTGATGAAACCATTTATAAAAAACACCGAGATACATCTGCTTCTGTTGCAGGCGGCAGAGGTGGAAAATAAATTCTAAACAGAAAACGCTGCGGAATACCCGAAGCGTTTTTTTCATTATACATAATAAATTGAATTCATTATATCAGGATTTAATCTACAGCTTATATATTCATTAAGGCCCACAGATACAAAGCGATATCTTACCCAACCGCCTGTACAACACATTAACAGAGAATCTAATTAAAAATGAGAATGGTGTAAATGAGTTAGCGGTAAAAAAGGATTATTTCAGTCTTTCCAAAACTCCTTTTCTCTTGATGAGATTTTTATAATCCCATTGAATATCCCTTGATTTTTCAAGCCATCGTTGCAGGTCATCGGTATTAATTTCTTCAGGAGAAAGGTAAAAAACCGAGGCATCTTTAAATTTCTTTCCGAGCACACTCAACACGGGTTCATCAAAACCGGCTCCACTCCAGAACATTAGACGGATTCCTTCTTTTTGTTTACTGTATCCTGCAATTGGATTGCCATCGATAAACCAAACGGGATGCCGATGCCAGATTTTATTTTCAGCATCGGGCAAATGCCGGGTGATCTCTTCAGCCAATAAATCACAGATGGCTTTCTCTTCGCCGGATTTTTTCTGGTTATAATCCAGAATGTCTTTAGAAATAACAGGATTCATATATTAATTTTTTTTTGATTTAAAACTTCATCCAGTCGGCTCATATCAAAATGATTCGCTAGGATATCGGGAGTCATCGACTGCAAAGCAATAAGCGCAAGCTGGCACGCCTGGCAGGATCAGTAATTCCCTGAGATACATCTCCTTTCATTATTTATAATCTAGTTTAGCAGCATTCGAGTTGTGAATATAAGCGTAACTTATCCGTTTCGCAATAGTATTTTTGTTTTTTAAATATTCCAAGAAAAAAAGTGCAGCCCACACAGCTGCACTTTATAAAAATATTTATCGCATTTGTAAGTTATTAACAGGTCGCCGCTCCGCCGCTCCCTATTGGTTTCCGAATTCTAAAAGTTAGTTAGAACTTCAGATCGCCATTTACTTCTCTCACCGCCTTCGCAGCAGTGGCAAATTTTTCTTTTTCAGCATCTGTTAGCGTGATTTCCACGATTTCCTCAACACCGTTTCTTCCGATAATGGCAGGAACGCCGAGGCAAATATCTTGCTGTCCGTACTCACCATCCAACATTAAAGAACAGGGGATCATCTTTTTATGGTCGCAAAGAATAGCATGAACCATCACAGATACAGCCGCTCCCGGAGCGTACCAAGCTGAGGTTCCCAAAAGTTTGGTAAGGGTTGCCCCTCCTACTTTGGTTTCTTCAATAACGTAATTTTGTTTTTCTTCATTCAGAAATTCGGTAACCGGAACGCCATTTCTGGTTGCTTTACTCAGTAGTGGGAGCATTCCTGTATCACTGTGGGCAGCGATCACCATTCCATCTACATCAGAAATCGGCGCTTTCAGTGCTTCCGCCAATCTGTATTTGAATCTTGCACTATCCAGAGCACCTCCCATTCCGATAATTCTGTGTTTTGGAAGTCCGGAGGTTTTATGAACCAAATAAGCCATGGTATCCATCGGATTCGACACTACAATGATGATGACATTTGGCGAATGCTGTACCAGATTGGCAGTAACTTCTTTTACTATACCTGCATTGATTCCGATAAGTTCTTCTCTTGTCATTCCCGGTTTCCGTGGAATTCCGGAAGTGATAACGGCTACTTCTGAACCTGCTGTTTTGGAATAATCTCCTGTGGTTCCGGTAATTTGGGTATCAAACCCGTTCAGCGAAGCGGTTTGCATCAGATCCATGGCCTTTCCTTCGGCAAAACCTTCTTTGATGTCAACCAACACTACTTCTGAACAGAAGTTTTTCATTGCAATATATTCAGCACAACTGGCTCCTACTGCACCTGCTCCTACTACGGTAACTTTCATATTTTTTATATTTTAATATTGTTTTCAGCACATCCTCTGTACAAGAGGCAGCCTGTAATTCAGGCATCCAAATTTACAAATTATTGAAAGCCTGACCAAGAGATGGCTACAGGTTTTCTTCTGGGATAAATGTTATTATTTTTCTTCTTCAAAATACAGTCGGTAATATTTCCCTTTTTCGTCTTGCCCGGTCTCTATTTTCTGCCTATCACCATGTACATAAATGTGGAAATTTTTATCCAGTTTGATAACACTTTTGAAATACCGGGAATTCTTTTTCACCGCGGTTGCATTGATGAGAAATTCCTCTGCAATGGAAACCTGCATATCCTGTTCATAATCCGTTTTAAAATTCACAAAACTTTCAATCACATTTTCATCCTGCAGCACTTCTTTAGAAAATTCCTGCAAATCGAATTGTTCTTTTTCTTTAAAAAAAGTGATGGATTTATTTAAAAAATCCGCCTGATCTGCTTTTGACACTTCAAATTCCTGCGGAAGCTTCTGGGTAATAAAATCCTTGTACACGGCAAGGGTTTCGCCGGTATGAAAATAATCGTCTTTGCGGGGCTGTACTTTGAGGAAATCCTCAAACCAGTAATATTCGTCACCATTTTTATTTTGATCAATCACCGAAACTGCATATCCGGTTTCCTTGGAATTATTATAAATAATGCAGCCTTTATCCAGCTTCGACAGCCCGATACCCCAGTCGTTCTTAAGATCAAAACTTTCTTCTTCTCCATTTATTTTAAGGAAAGGAAGTTTATTTTCAGTTTTAAAAATGCCGATTTGATCAATTCTGCCTTCTTCGGTTTCTTCTCCTGCAAAATAGCAAAGGAACATTTCACCGCCCTGAATTCTGGGGTTTTCCGCAACTTCATACAGATGTTTTGCGATGGCTTTGCTTTCTTCAATAAAATTTGATTTATCATCAAAAATTTCAGAAACCGCATGATAAACGGGATTATTAACGAGATAAGAATCGCTGTAAAACTGAAACTGCTCTTCTGATTTGAATGATTTCAGAAAGAAATCCGAAAGCAGTTCTTTCATTTCATCTTCCAGTTGAAGAACATTTTGCGAGAGATGAAGATTTTCTTGGCGTACTTTATTTCCGACCCGGTGTACAATAATATCCGTGAACATAAGTGAAAATTTATCGGCTGCAAAAATACCTTTTTATCTTCACAATAATTTGCGGGAGAACTTTGATAATCGTTTAAATAGTATTGATTTATTTCACGAATGATTGCCATTCTATGCGCTGATGCAAATTCAGAATAGTATAAATGACTTTCAGGTGATATTTCACAGTATTTTCTGAAATGAAGAGAATTTCGGCAATTTCTCTGATGTTTTGTGCACCATGTCTTTTCTACTGCTTTTCATCCTTCCTGCAGAGCAAGATCCAGATTATAAAAGTGAGCTTTTAACCGGTAGGGAGAATTTATTCACTAATATATTCCATTATTTTTCGTGGTAGACTCCGTTTATAATCCAACCGATCGAATCTCTTAAGTTGGTAAAATGCGGCGTTTTTTTAACAATTGCCAAAAAGAGCACTTGTGCATAGTCTTTTATTTACTAACCCACGAATATCATTGTAATATTATAATTAAAAATAGAATTCATTGCCAATAGTAAAATAATCAGTACCTTTGACCCAAACACAAGTGATGGATACTATAAAATTCTATTTATATTATCTCGACTCCATTTTTATCGGTTACCCCTTAGTCATCAGAATGACGGTCAGCCTTATCATGCTCCTGATAAGTTTGTATGTTATTGCAATGGTGAGAATTGTAATAACCGTTAGAAGGCGAAAACGAGATAATGCAAGATGCGAAAACATCCGCGAACGATATGAAGAGAAACTCCAAACTGTTTTGCTTACTGAGCAAAAAATGAGTTTTTATGAAGTGAAAGACCTACTCGATCCGAATAACACTGTTTTTAAAAACTGGGAAAAAAGGTATATCACAGATCTGATTATTCAACTAAAAGAAAAACCATCTTTTAATGATCATAATTATACCCATTTATTAGAAATCTTTTCTCTTCAAGAATTTTGGGAAAAGAAACTTCAGAAAGACAATTTAAGTGAAAGTAAAAATGCACTACGGATATTGGATCAGATCAGAGAAGGGATTTCTGGAAGTTTATTTTCAAAGAAAATCAATTCTAATGAGGCTACGCTCCGCAAACATATAAAAAGCGAGCATTTAAAATATGCTTCCAATGATGCTTTCAAATTTCTAGAAAATAATTTTGACAAAGATTTCAATGCATTAGATGCGGTGAGATTACATGATTCCCTGAAAGAAAGAAATTCTGTCCGCCCGCTACCACTGCTCACCAAGTGGCTCAAGAACTCCAACAAAGAGTCTTTCCAGAGTTTTATAATTAAGGAAATCGGATATTTTGAACAGAAAACGGCGGCACCTTATTTATTGGAATTTTTCAAAACTACAGACAGCGGATCGGTGAAGGCTGAAATTGCACATACCTTAGGTGTACTCAAATATGAAGAAGCAATCCCAATAATGGCAGAAGAATATTCGTACAACCCGACGGTGGTACAGGAAGCCATCATCGATATGATGGGAGAACTGCGCACCAAAGAAGCCTTCGATTTTCTTAAGGAAATCTACCCTCAGACGCAGAATAATGAGACAGTGATTAAGATCATAAAAAATCTGTATAAAATTGATAAACGAAAAACCACTGTATTTATACAGAAATCTACACCAACCTCCTTTGAGAAGGAAACGCTTGCTTATATCAAACGTAATGCAGTAACTTCACATTAAGATAGAAACACATGGAACAAATCCTGTATTTTTATCAATATACAATCTATTTTTATAGTATTGCAATCACTCTTTTTTATTTATTTTTAATGGTCTGTTCTTATTTTATGATTGAGAAGAAAAAGATCAAATACACCCACGTAGAAAGAGAACTGTTGGTAAGTTTACCAGAATATGCGCCTTACATTTCCATCATTGCTCCGGCCTTCAACGAGGAAGTTATTATTATCGACAATGTAAAATCATTTCTAAATCTTGATTATCCCAATTATGAGGTGATCATTATAAATGACGGTAGCAAAGACAAAACACTGGATCTTCTGATAGAACATTTTGATCTGGAAGAAGTCGCATTTCCTTATATCGAAAAAGTACGCTGCCGTCCTGTAAAACGGATTTTTAAATCCACGAGGACTGAGTTTCAGAAACTCATGGTGGTGGATAAAATCAACGGGGGTACCAAAGCTGATGCGATGAATGCAGGGGTAAATGTGGCCAACTACGATTATTTTATTAATACAGATGTAGATTGTCTTTTAGCCCCAGATACGCTCACGAAAGTAATTCTTCCAGTACTAGATTCCAAAACAGAAGTTATTGCTGTAGGTGCCACCATGCGTATGTCGAATGGCTGCGAGGTGGATCACGGTGTAATCACGAGAGTAAGACCACCCAAAGGAATTATCCCTACTTTCCAGGAAACAGAATACTTGCGTTCTTATCTTTTAGCAAAAATGGGATGGTCCATGTTCAATCTTATTCCTAATGTTTCGGGAGGTTTTGGACTTTTCAGCAGAAGTATCGTTATTGAAGCCGGTGGTTTTGATCCGCTTTCTCATGCCGAGGATATGGACATGACAATGCGCATGGTAGCTTATATGCGGGAAAATGGCCGGAAATACAGAATTGTGCAGATTCCAGATACGTGTTGCTGGACGGAAGGCCCTCCTACTCTTAAAGTTTTGAACCGACAGCGAACCCGGTGGGGACGAGGACTTCTTCAGATTTTTGTGGTACACCGTAAATTTCTTTTTAACAGAAAATACGGAAGAATGGGCCTTGTTATTTTGCCATATGCTTTGATCTTCGAATTTCTAGCACCCATCATTGAGCTTACCGGATTAGTGACTTTTATCTATCTGCTTTTTACCAGTCAGATTAATTTTAATACTTTTTGGCTTATGCTTCTCTTTGTATATCTCATTGGAATTACTATGTCACTGATGACTATTTCCTATGACATTAGAGTTAAAAGACAATATAAAACCTACCCGGAATACCTGCGCTTAATCTTATTTTCATCCGTAGAAGCGTTTGTATATCATCCATTCGTTGTGCTTTTCAGTTTGAAAGGATATTGGCAGTTTCTCACTCAGAAAAATTTTAGTTGGGGTTCCATGACACGACAGGGATTCTCTAAACAAAATCCGCAATCCAAAACCGCAGCCTGATTTTCCAATAAATACATCTATTTCTATGAACTGGATCTTAAAAAACAAAGCCTTCTTTACCGTCAAACAGTTCTTAACCATCGTTGCTCTCTTTAGCTCTATGGTAATGACCCATGCTCAAATCATGGAAGATACTGACGGAAGTGTGGAACTTGCTATTCAGGTTAAAAATCATTATCAGAAGGGAAACTGGGAAACGGGCAAGAAAATTCTGGATGAAGGTTTAAAGAAGTATCCCAGAGATTCTGACCTGAGAATGTTGTCCGGAAGATATTTTCATCAAAAGAAACAATATGACAAGGCTAGATACGAACTGAAGAAAGCACTGGATTTCAATGCTAAAAACGTAGATGCAAAACAAATTCTTGTCAACGTGGAAGGCGAATCCAAAAGATACTCGAGCGCCATCTGCTATGTAAATGAATTATTAGAAGTAAATCCCTACTGGAAAGGTCTTTGGCAAAAGAAGATTGAGCTTTATGAACTTCAGGGAAACAATGTAGAAGCCAACCGACTTAGAAAAAGACTCAGCCAAATTTATCCCAAAGATGCTAAAATACAGCAGGATTACACTTATACTACCGAAATGAGAGCTAATGCACTCCGTAAATCGGGAAGAATCGATGAAGCTATTGTGCTGAGTACAGACCTTGTGAAGAAGCAACCCGATAATCCAAATCATTACCTCACTCTCATCAATGATCATTTGAAAGCCGGAGATCCGTACACCGCAATGACATACGCCGAGCGCGGACTGAATCAGTTTGCAGGAAATATACAACTGGTGAATAAAAAATCAGGAATATTGGCCGATCAGAAAAGGTATGATGAATTGCTTCCATTCCTACAGGAACAAATAAAATACGGCAACCGTGCTGTCCTTCAGGAACAGTACAACTACTACCTTCTGGAAGCAGCGCGACATGCAAAAGACCAGGATCCTTCTACTCTTTACGGAAAAATATTTGACGGCAGCCCGGGAAATGAGGAAGCATTCAATTATGTTTTCAACAATGCAGTTGGAAACCAACAATATGAAGAAGCTTTGCATATTCTTACCAGATACCGACGAGCCCGCGGTGGTTTTAAAAATCTTTCCTTAAAAGAACTGATGGTATACACCAGAATGGGAAATACCAGCCGTGCAGAATCGCTTACCAAACAACTATTCGCTCAATATCCAGGAGATTCGGATCTTAAAAGTGCTTACGTTAAAATTCTTATAAACGAAGCAAAAGATTTAATGGCAGATCAAAGATATGACGAAGCGATACCGGTTTGGGATTTGGTTAAAAGATACGGTGACAATGAAAATTTTAAAGTTGCTGAGAATGCGCTTTACAATGCTTTCGTGGAGCTGAAAGATTATAACAATGCATTGAATACCTTGAGCAGCATTCAACTAGATGATCCTGATAATCCTTCCTTAAATATCCGAAAAGCAGATCTGTATTTTCAGCTGAAGCGGTATGAGATGGCCCTCACTTCTTACGAGCAAGCTTTCACACAAGTTCCGGAAGAACAAAGGGTAAAATATCTTTCAGGATATGGTGAGATGATCACCGTGATCGTAAAAGAACTGAATGAGCAGTTCCGTTATGATGAATCTATGACCTACATACAACGGTGGCTTCAGCATGATCCTATGAATCTTACAGCATTAAAGTATGCCGTGAATCTTGCTTTTCAGAGAAAAAATCCGCAGGAAATGAAAATGTATGCACAAAAGGGAAATGACGCACATCCGGATGAACTTTATTTCAAACTGAAACTGATGGAAATCGATACATTGGATGCGGAAAACTATGCGCAAGTTTCCAATGCCTTGCAAAATGAACTTTTAGAAAATCCTTATCATCAGGAAACTATCAAAGCCTTTGCCGAGGTATCAGAAAAATACAGCACATATCTTATTAAAAATAGCCGCAGCGAGGAAGCCGTTGCCGTAGCAGACGCGGCTCTGAAATATATGCCTAATCAGAAAAGCCTTCGCTACACCAAAGGATTGGCTTTTGAAAAACTGAAAAAATTTGATTCTGCTTATGCTTATCAAAAATCTTTTGAACCTTCCCTTCTGGAGTTTCAGGAGTTCAAGCAGCAGCTTCATTATTTAAAATACAAAAGCTTTCGAAACGAAATAGGCGTCTACCATTTGCGGAGCAGATTCGGAGATCAGGATATTCTCAGTACTGTTTCCACGCTTGAATACAACCGTTTTGGTGAAAATGACACTTATACCGGCCGCATCAACTATGCAGGAAGAGATGCGGGAAAAGGACTTCAGTTTCAGGCGGAATGGTTCCGGAACTGGGATGAAAATTTTCGTACCAAAATAGATGCAGCTTGGGCAAGCCAATTTTTCCCATCCATCGCTGTAAATGTTTCCGTTTACAGGGATTTCCCTGTAC
>JAEYOX010000058.1 GCA_023411265.1 Bacteroidota bacterium
GTGGAAAATTCCAATATGAAAGCACCGGCATTCACCAGTTCGACGTCTTTGCCTATTACTCCGGAATCCCGTTAATTTTCCAAGATGCTTTCGGCACCCGCTATACTTTTTACGCCAACGAAAAAGGAGAGTTTCATGGCTACCTCCCTGTGGGCCGCTACGATGTGGAAACCAATGCTGCAGCATTGCAAAAAAATGTGTACGCTGCACCACAGCGCCTCACCATAGAGGTAAAGGCAGATGAAACTAACCTTCTGGAAACCATTATGCTGAAAGTTCGAGAAAAGAAGGTGGAAATCCGAAAGTTCGGCGAGTAATGGCCGTCTTTCTCTATTGTAGCACCTTGTTAATCAAATCTTCACTCACTTATTTTGGACACCCATAATGAGCTATTATTACTAAATGAACTCAAATCCTAAAAATATATCTATATATCTTGTGCATATAATATATTTTTCTTAATTTTATTATATAAAACACATGGATGAATAAATTTTTGAGAAATTGGGGGCTGGAGCTCCTTAGTTCCCACAAACCAGCTGATGGAGAAAGAAAATCATCAGCATTTTGTATTGTTTATACGGCAACAGACAGCGTGGAGTTGGAAACCAACGGGCAAGTTGTAAATTTACAGCCTGAAACCTTTTTCTTTCTTCCTCAAAACTGTACTTTATCTGTTTCCAAATCTTACGAACGTGCAGTCCTTATATGGTTTACAGGTGAATTGCTTGTCAACCATCCACAACTGTTGCATTACATCAACCAGAGTTTGCTGTTCCAGAATAAAACGGGAACAGCGGTGGACAATCATTTTCTGGCTTATGATTCTTTACTGAAACAATATGTTTCACCTTTGCTGAATCGGAAAGTAAATCCCATTTTCAAAAAAAATCTGCTGACTAATTTTTTGGAGTTTATTATCATCCGTTCCTTGCTGGAAATTGATCCTCTTTTAGTAGAAAACACCCAAAATCAATACGAAAAAGAAATTGCCTCAAAATTTAGCAAACTGGTGACAGAAAACGGCCAGCATGATACTACCGTGGAGGAATATGCAGAACAATTGAACCTGACCAAAAGATCTCTGGATCGTGCAATACAGAGGGTGTATGGATTCAGTGCGAAAAAATTTATTGATGCTAAAATTACCGATATGGCAAAAGTCAGGCTTCGCGGAAGTGCCCTTCCGGTGAAAAACATCAGCCTGGAGCTCGGTTTTTCTCAGGAATCCAACTTTACTATTTTTTTTAAAAAACATACCGGGCTGACCCCTGTACAATACCGTGAATCTGGTCAATCGCCGGATAACCAACCTGCAAAAGATCACGCTCAATAACAGAATACTTATTTGTAGTAAATTAAATCTCAACATTTTCGCAGCTCATTCATTAGCCATGATTCACATCCTTTAGATATTTCCGCTCAGCTCTTGCGAGCGAGGGATTTTTATTTAATTTTGATTCCTAATTATTATACCCTTCCTATGCGGTTACGTCCCTTTTTAGCGCTTGTGTTCATGATGGTTACCAGCGCATTTCAGTCTCAGCAGAAAATTATTGTTACAGATGAATATTCGCAGCTCCCTATTTCCGGAGCTTCGGTGCTGTGCCAAGGAAAGATTTTGGGGAAAACCAATACCTTGGGTGTCTTGGAGTTTGAAAGTGCATGTCGCGAAATCACCGTACGCCATGAAGAGTATCACGAAGAACGAACCATGATGAGTGAAGACTTTGCCGAGGTGCTTCTGATGAAAAAGAGCAAAATGGCTTCAGAAATAGAAGAAGTCATAATTAACGATAAAAGTGATCCCAACGCTTTGCAGATTCTGAAAAAAGTAAACCAGCGTTTTCATGAAAATTCGCCGCTATCACTGCCTTCGTATCGGTTCAATTCCTTTCAGAAACTCACTGTGGACCTTGATAAAGATTCTCTCGAAATTTACAATAAATTCATTACGGCCTATCAGGATTCTTTAAGAATGAAGGAAATTCCTGTGCAGACCGAGAAGCAGAAAAAAGATTCACTGATGGAAATTCAGTTTCAGAATGTACTGAGAGAAAGTCAAATGTTCATCTGGGAAAGAGCCATGCAGCACTTGTATTCCAAAAGGTACGGCGAGAAAGTAAACCTGCTGGATAATAGAATCTCAGGCCTGCAGCAGCCTATTTATGAACTCATCACTTTGCGCTCACATCTGAACAAAATCCCCAAAGAAGTAAACACCGACAACGAAGGACTGTACCGCTACTACCTAACCGACAGTATTGATATTGACGGACGGGAGAACTACGTGATTCTCTTCCGTGAAAAATCTGACAAAAACACCCAAAAGAGAAGGCGGTTCAACGGGTATATCTATATCGACCGCGACAGCTATGCCATCAAAAAGATTGAAAGAAATGCTACCAAAGCTACGGAAGGCAGCATCAGCTCTACATGGGTTCCGATGTACGGCAAATGGTTTCTGAAAGAGGAAAACATGAAAATCAATCTCGGCTATCAGCGGTATGATATTGCCAAAGTTCAGGATGAAAACGGCAAAGAGAAAACCCTCAGGAAAAAGTTCGGAAACTATGCGTATCTGCATAATGAATATTTTGATTTTGAAAGCCCCGTAGATTTTCGGTCGGGCGATTTTGCCGGGTATACCTACTCAGTACAGAATAGCGACGGCACTTCGTTGGATCAATTCCGCAGGGAACCGCTTTCTGAACGGGAAATGAATACTTATGAGAAAATCGATAGCATTGGCCGGGAATTCAGAATCGACAGAAGAGTCGCCATTGTCACCAACTTATTACGAGGTTATCTGAGAGTCGGAAAAGTAGACTTTGACATCATCCGCCTTTTCAGTTTCAATAATTATGAGGGCGTGCGTCTGGGTGCGGGTGCCAAACTGAATGAACATTTTCATAAATATATTTCACCCGACGGTTATTTTGCCTATGGTTTCAAAGATAAAAAATGGAAATACGGCGTGGGTGTAGATCTCCGCACCACACTGAAGAAAAACTCGCTGTTTCGATTAGAATACATGGACGATGTGATTTCAACTGGAAAATTCAACCAATACCTCTGGACCACCAATATGCGGATTCTGAACGCAGGCGTGGATGTGAACAACGGAAGGTATTTTTCTTCGAAACAATTCCGGTTGTCTTATGAAAATGATCTCACGAATGCGCTCACCATGCGGATTACGGCAAAAAAACAGGAACTGGAATCCCAATTTGAATACCAGTACCTGAATCACCCGAACCATTTTCAGGATTTTGGAAGTATTCTGACCTTGAAATATTCTCCTTTTTCAAAAAACATTATGACTCCGGCTGGAAAGTACACTTATGAACAGGGCTATCCGGAAGTGTATTTCAATTATGAAAAAGGGATGAAACTTCTGGGTGGCGAATTCAATTATCATCGTCTGGATCTTCTGTATCTTCAGATCATCAAAACTGCGTTAGGCACCACAGGAACACGGATTTTTGCAGGACTGCAGGAAGGAAAGGTTCCTATTTACAATACTTTTGAAATGGGCGGACTGGATCATTTTGAACATCAAAAACTCATCAATCGTGTGAATTTCACTACGTATCTGGGATTTGCTACCATGCCTTCGGCGAAATACTTTAATGACCGTTTTGTAGGCTATTATCTCACCCATCGACTTCCTTGGAACTTCAGGTTTTTAGGCAAGAAATCGTCCAGCATTGATATTCTTTACAAAGGCATCATCGGTGATTTCAAAAACATGAACGATCATCAATTTGAGTTTGAAAAACTGGATCGTCTTTATCAGGAAATCGGGTTCGAGTATAATAATATTTTCAACACCGGATTCAATCTCGGTTTCTTTTACAGAATCGGACATTATGCCCATCCGAAATTTATTGATAATATCGGTTTCCAGATTAAACTCCAAATGCTCGGTTTCTAAAGCTTGATGTGAGCCGACAAGGTAACCCCGAATTTGGGCGGTACTCTTCCGTCCGGCAGCGGATTCAGATGCGTAAGCCTGTGAATAAAGTCTACCCGAAGAAATCTGAAGATATTGGAAACTCCGTATCCTACTTCCATATACGGTTTTCCCTGCAATCCCTGAAAATAATTTTGTCCGATGCTGTTGCCTGCCATCATTTTCGGATCCAACGACCCGATAAGGTAATTGAAAGTAACATGATTCCGCCAGTGTAATTTCTTGATCAGCGGAAGACTGTTGGTAATAAGGCCTTCCAGATTCTGGATATATTGAAAAGACGCGTACCTGTTGCTGGTGAATTCAAAAAACCGCATCATGTTGAATGCATATTTGTTGTAAAACATGAAATCATTTCCCAAATGATTTTCCAAAAGCGGATATGGCAGTTGCCCCGGAATATAACCGCCGGTTAAGGAATATTCTCCCCTTCCGAAAATTCCCATGGGAACAGTCTGCTGCACATTCAACGTGAATTTATTATAATCAAAATCGCTGTCCAGCACACCTTTGATTCCTCTGTGATACCGGAAAGTCACGAGCGGATTGTAAATATTGTCTTTC
>JAEYOX010000017.1 GCA_023411265.1 Bacteroidota bacterium
TACTGTTTTTACGATTTTCTCTGCAGATTTATCCACCAAGTTGTAATCGTAAGACTTCAATTTTATTCTGATTCTTTGTGACATTTTAATCTAATTTTTAAAATTAACCTCTTGCTTTAGCGATTACATCTTCAGCAATATTCTGCGGAGCAGGTTCGTATTTTTCAAATTCCATGGAAGAGGTCGCTCTTCCGGAAGATAGTGTTCTAAGAGATGTTACATAACCGAACATTTCAGATAGCGGAACAAAGGCTTTGATGACTTTGGCGTTGTTTCTGTCGTCCATTCCGTTTACGGTACCTCTTCTTCTGTTCAGGTCGCCTACGATGTCTCCCATGTATTCTTCAGGAGTTACAACCTCCAGTTTCATGATAGGCTCCATGATAACAGCTTTTGCTGCTTTTCCGGCTTCTCTGAATCCCATTTTGGCTGCCAATTCGAAGGAAAGCTGATCGGAATCCACAGCGTGGAAAGATCCGTCTTTCAGAACAATCTTCATTGAATCTACCTCAAATCCTGCTAAAGGACCGTTTTTCATAGACTCTCTGAATCCTTTTTCTACAGAAGGAATAAATTCTTTTGGAATATTACCCCCTTTGATTTCATTTACAAAAGTAAGACCTGGTTTGTCATCATCTGCCGGACCGATGGTAAAAACGATATCTGCAAATTTACCTCTACCTCCGGATTGCTTTTTGTAAACTTCTCTGTGATTCGCCGTTTGGGTAAGAGCTTCTTTGTTTTCCACCTGAGGTTGTCCCTGGTTTACTTCTACCTTGAACTCTCTTCTCATCCGGTCAACAATAATATCGAGGTGAAGTTCACCCATCCCCGAAATGATGGTTTGCCCTGAAGCTTCGTCAGTTTTCACCTGGAAAGTAGGATCTTCTTCAGCTAATTTTGCTAAAGCATTTCCCATTTTATCTTGGTCTGCCTTAGTTTTAGGCTCCACTGCGATACCAATTACCGGATCCGGGAAAATCATCGATTCAAGAACGATTGGGTTTTTCTCGTCACACAGGGTATCTCCTGTTTTAATATCTTTAAATCCTACCGCAGCACCAATATCTCCTGCTTCAATATATTCAATAGGCTCCTGCTTGTTAGCATGCATCTGGAAGATACGGGAGATTCGTTCGCGATTATTGGATCTTGTATTCAGTATATACGAACCAGCATCTAACCGTCCTGAATAAGCTCTGAAGAAAGCAAGACGTCCTACGAAAGGATCTGTCGCAATCTTAAATGCCAAAGCAGCAAAAGGTTCAGACACGGAAGGTTTTCTTGAGATCGGCTCGTCTGTTTTCGGATCAGTTCCGTCAATCGCTTCTTTATCCATCGGAGAAGGAAGGTATCTACAAACTGCATCCAGCATGAACTGAACTCCTTTATTTTTGAATGAAGATCCACAAGTCATCGGAATGATACTCATATCCAAGGTTGCAGCTCTTAGGGCAGTGTGAATTTCTTCCTCAGTGATGGATTCTTCATCTTCCATGAATTTCTCCAGAAGGTTTTCGTCGTAGGCAGCAATTTCTTCAATCAGCTGTCCTCTGAACTTCTTCACCTCCTCTGCCATCTCAGCAGGAATCTCTACAATATCAAATGTAGAACCATGGTTTTCGTCGTGCCAAACAATGGCTCGGTTTTTCACCAGATCCACAACTCCTTTGAAGTCGGCTTCTTCACCAATAGGCAATACAATAGGCACTGCATTAGAACCCAACATTTCCTTTACCTGCTGACAAACATTCAGGAAATCTGCTCCCTGTCTGTCCATTTTATTTACAAATCCCATTCTCGGAACTTTGTAATTGTCTGCAAGTCTCCAGTTGGTTTCAGACTGAGGCTCCACCCCGTCTACTGCCGAGAAAAGGAAAACCAAACCATCCAATACGCGCAGTGAACGGTTCACCTCTACGGTAAAATCAACGTGTCCCGGTGTATCGATGATATTGAAATGATAATCCTTGGCTTCTGGAAGTGGTTTTCCTTGTTCCGTAGGGAATTTCCAATCTACAGTTACCGCGGCAGAGGTAATGGTAATCCCTCTTTCTGCTTCCTGCTCCATCCAGTCGGTAGTTGCACCACCTTCATGGGTTTCCCCAATTTTATGGTTTTTGCCGGAATAAAATAAAATTCTTTCTGTCGTGGTAGTTTTACCGGCATCAATGTGTGCCGCAATACCAATATTTCTTGTTAGCTTAAGATCTCTTGCCATTTCAGATTAGAATTTAAAGTGCGAGAATGCCTTATTAGCTTCTGCCATTTTGTGAGTATCCGATTTCTTCTTGTAAGCAGCTCCTTCTTCTCTGGAAGCGGCGATAATTTCAGCAGCTAATTTCAAGGCCATTGACTTGTCGTTTCTTGCTTTTGAATATTTAATGAGCCATTTCATTGCCATAGAAATTTTTCTGTCGGCACGAATCGGCATCGGGATCTGAAAGTTAGCACCTCCAATTCTTCTGGAACGCACTTCCACGTGAGGCATCACATTGGTAAGAGCTTCTTTCCAGATTTCCAGAGAAGTTTTTTCAGTATCTCCTTTTTTAGATTCTACCACATCCAGTGCATCGTAGAAAATTTTGAACGCGATGGATTTCTTACCATCAAGCATCAGATTATTTACAAATCTTGTTACCAATTGATCATTAAATTTTGGATCCGGTAACAACGGTCTTTTTTTCGCTTTCGTTTTTCTCATTGTCTTGTACCTTTACATTTAATGATTACTTTTTCTTACCTGTTGGTGCAGCTTGTCCTGGCTTAGGCCTTTTAGCTCCGTACTTAGATCTTCTCTGCGTTCTTCCATTTACACCGGCGGTGTCTAAGGCTCCTCTTACAATATGATAACGTACTCCCGGTAGGTCTTTCACCCTTCCTCCACGTACCAATACTATCGAGTGCTCCTGAAGATTGTGTCCTTCGCCCGGGATGTAGGC
>JAEYOX010000042.1 GCA_023411265.1 Bacteroidota bacterium
AGCCCGGCTGTGGACAGATGCTATCATCAATCCCGAAGACACCAGAAAGTGGATCTCCATGGGAATTGAAGCCGCCAACCACGCTCCCATCCGCGAACCTTTCAATATGGGGGTAATTCAGGTGTAAGGGGGCGCGGAAAAAGCTGTCAAGGTTTTTGGAGAAAAAATACAACCCGCAGGGTGGAGATTTTTTCAACAAAACCCGTAGGGCTTGACCTTTACAGCTGATGGCGGTTGGCGAAGGAAGCCCCCTATCTTCGCTGCCTTTTTTTGATTTTTTGGGTATGGTAACCTACTTTCTTTACGGTGGGTTTGATGCGGAGGTGTTGGGAAATATATAATTAGATATTTCCGGGAAAGTCGTCTTGTGAAATTGTAAAGGTTGCAAAGTGTGCGAAGAGCACAAAAATTGCAGCTTCCTTTAGTAAAATTCGTAAGTAAGAGTTTGAATTATATAGGGATTTTCGCAGAAAATTAAATTGCCAAACTGATCAAACTCTTGATTTTCTATATAGCCATCGTTATTACTTCTGGTCATCCTACTTTTATCTTGCGAATAAGCGTAGTCCCAAATAAATTTTTCGTTTTTAATGGAAATCAAATTCCCCTCTGCATTGTATTCAAAAAATGATTGTTTGCCGTCAACATCTCTTTCATAGACTATGTTATTATTATGATCGTAATGCTTCTCCCAAAAATTACCATTTCGAAAACTAAATTTGACAATATTTCCTTTGTTATCGTATTCAATATTATTCAATTCATCCTTGCCCAAAGTGTCTCTGTAGGAAATGCGGTTGCCATATAAATCAATCTTTTCCCAAGATTCAAATCCTTTATTATCTTTATAGTGAACTACACCATCTTCAGTATAGTTTTTCCAATATTTTAACCCATCATTGTCTGCATAGTAAATCTCTCTATTTTTGTGATCGAATGCTTTTTCCCATTGCAAACCAAATATTTTATCACGCGTTGCGGTACCATATAAAAACCTGTATAGCCAGCGCTTATCTTTCTTTTCTTTGTATCTAACAGGATTATTATGAAGGTCATATATTTTATCCCATTGCAAACCATCTGAATTTTCAAAATAGATCATATTATTGCTATGGTCATATCTCTTTCTTTCATAGTAGCCCTTGGTTTGGTAGAAAGTTACGTTACCTGCTTCATCATACATCCAACTTTCTTCAAAATTATCATCTATTTTTTCCACCATTCTGCCCTGCCTATCATAACGAGTGACTAGTGTTGATGATGCTATGCCCGATGGCTTATTTTTATATGCCGTTTTTTCGACTATCGACTTGATTATCATATTATCTATGCTGTAAATTCTTTTAATTTTATTAAAAAAAGATAAGAAAAATTATTGAATGCACAAAACCTGCACGGAGAGGGAAAGAAATGGGAAAGGCAGCTGTATGATATTGCGCCGGAACGGTGCAATGGCATACTGCTGCGTGCGGTGACGGAAGCGTATAGACGGCAGGAATGAATCGGCGATTTATGGCGAGAAGGGAATGCCGGCTATGGGCTGGAGGAACATGGGAAAGGGCGGTAAGTTGTTTGTTAAGTACGATTATTGAAATTATTAAGGAGTCCTTCGATGTTTTGTTTGCCTACGGGGTTTTGGCTGTGAACAGAAAAGTTAATGATGGTGATGTCATGGTCCAGACAGTAGTCGACCAGAAATTTAGCGCAGTCGTACCCGGTTTTTCCCGGACCTAAATCGTGATCGAAACTGATGTAGGTGGGAATACCGTGTACTGTGATAAATGCTACAAATTCATCATAGGTATAGACTCTCTGAAAATCTTTGGGAGTCGGACGCAGATCATCCAAAAATAGTTTTACCATTTTATTTACATTCAGTTGCAGTCATCATCAGAATTGCTGTTTTTATCTGTAAAAAACTGATAAGTAACCACAATTTCAATCCAAACGTCATCAATTGCAAGGACGTCTTCGATCTTCAAACAGGTATGATCAAGAAGGCAGTGCATAAGATAGCCAAAATGAAAGTCTTTCAGTTGGTCACAACCTATCCAGGAAGTGATGTACCAATTCATATGGAAGAATTCGTCATCGTCCGGTGCAAGCTTATATAAACTAGTTTCATAAAAAGAATCCCCTACTTCAACTTCTTTACTCCTGCAGTAGTCTTCATCATAACTGGATACTGAGAAGTGGGTTTCAAATTCGTAGTCATCAACCACGCCGCTTTCGACCTGTCCATCCAGCACTGCACGGAGGTTTATCAGATATTCCCTCGCCCTTAGTTCTTCAGCCCTAATCTTATCATTGATCAGGGCGAATTTTTTAATCTGTGATTCTGTCAACATCTTTATTTATAATTTCACCAAAAATAATAGATGAAGACGCCAGAATACGTCGCCGGGAATAATTGTCTGACTTATAAAATATTATCTGTTGCTCCAGTGGTGATGGGTGGCAGTATCAGCTTTTGTGATAGAGCGCGTAAGCAGCTGCGATTCTTTTCTGAACTTTTTTTCTTAATGATGCGGGCTTCAGTATTTCGACATACTCGCCATAATAGAGGAGTTCCATTATGAATTCCCAATTTGGTCTGAGGAATAATTTTATCACGATTTCTGAAGGGGTGTCTTTTATGATTTCCTGGGAGAAGTGCAGGGGCATGGACTTGATGTATTCGCCCTGGTTGGGGACGTTGGCAGCATCATCAGCGCTTTTTCTGAAGGAGAGGATGATCTCCTGCGCTTTAAAATCTTTGGATGAGCCGATAATACCGAAAACTTCTTTAAAGTGATCCTTTGGATTGATGGATTTCGGATGCTGAAACTTAGCTCCGGTTTCCAGCAGGTTTAGGATTCTGTCCAGTCCGAAAACACGGAAATCTTTAGATTTCAGGTCGTATGCAAAAACATACCATCTGCGGCGAAACTCCTTAAGCAGGTAAGGTTCTATGGTACGTATTTCGGGCTGGCCCGTCCAGAACTTCTGATAGGTGATCTGGAGCTGCTTCTTTTCCTTTACCGCAATCAGCAGCTCGGCGAGGTAACCTGTTCCGGCCGGTTTGCGTGTGTCGAACTGAATATATTCAGAAAAATCCTGGTTTGTCTGCAATGCCTGAAAAATATCGAATGCTTCAAACAGGCGGTCGGAGTATTCATCAGGCATCGCATAAACGATTTCATAAAGTTTCGTCGATTTATTATAGGCAATCTCAATGCTGTACAGTTCGGAAATGTCCTGCAGATCCCGTTGAAAAGTTCTGATTGAAATATTGTAATTGCCTCCACGAATTTCTGATTCTCTGTCCAATGTATTTTGAAGCTCTTCAAAAGTAGAGGGCTTGATCCGTAATTTTTGAATCATGATTCTGTGACGGGTAAAGGTTTCAATCAGTGACATAGTTCTGTAGTTTATAAGAGTTTCTAAAAATACAACAATTTATTAGTAACGACACCAATTGGCGTGTCCGCCTGATAGTTTAGCATTAAAATTAAATGTTATGCTAAAATGTGCAATTGTTGGAGGGCGTGATTTTGAAGATTACGACTTTATGAAAAAAGTTCTGGATGAAAGATTCGATAATCTGAGTTTTGTGGAGTGTATTGTTTCCGGTGGTGCCAAAGGTGCCGATACTCTTGCTGAGCGTTATGCGCAGGATATTGGGCGGCCGGTTATTGTGTACAGACCTGATTATAAACGTTACGGACGCGGCGCGGCTCTCATGCGGAACACGGAGATTATTGAAAATTCTGATGTGGTTTATGCTTTTTGGGATGGGAAATCCCGGGGAACCCTTGATGCCATTAAAAAAGCTGAAAAGCTGGGAAAAATACTTTATGTTTTCCGGTATGACCAAAAAGAGGGGTAATAAAGAAAGGAATGCGGGTGCATTCCTTTTTGTTTTATGTGTGAATAAGACCTTTAATCTTACATTGTATCCTAAATCAATTGATCAATAACATCAGAAACATCCTTATTGAAATCTAACCTAGTCTGAGCCAGCTTATCTGCAAACAGTTTTTCTTCAGTCAGAACTGGCAGCATTTTCCACGCGTTTAGAACCTTTTGATCTACTCTATGCTCCTTAAATGACAATTTGCTAAGATCTTGGGTTAAAGAAGCTATGCCTTCCAATGTAATTACAGGCATTTTATCACTTTTAAATCTGAAATATAATGATGCGCTTTTTGCAAACCCGGTAATATGGATAGCAGGAACAGTTTTATATTCCGACACCGTTACATTCAGCGAAGGATATTTAAGCTTAAGCTCCGCCGCCAAGTCTGTAAGCAAATTATGTTTTAATTCTTTTGAAACTTTTTCGAAATTCCGGTATATCTCAAGACTTGCTTCAAAGTTGTCCGTTATAATTTTTGAAATCTGTTCTGCCATTTCGATGTTGGTTGTTTGGTTAGTGAGTTTTTTAAGTAAGAAAGTGTATTGGTTGAGTACCTCGCGCAGCATAGGCTTATTATGAGCCAGTTCGGTGCACTTTGAAATCCAGGGAATAATATCATCCCTATAAGAAAGGTTTCTGTAGATTTTTGATTCATCATCCCCAACAGTAATTTGGCCGCTTTCTTTGCCGTCTAATGTTAAATAAAAAAGTTCAGCATTAGGAAATTGTTTTTTGTAGCGCTTCAGCTGATTCAGCTGTTCAGCCGCGTATATCTTATTTTCAATAAGAATAACATTTCCCTCGAGGTCTTTAACGACTATATCTATTCTGCCTCCTTTGGTTTTATCGGCATCGGTAAAGCCGATATGATCTTCTTTTCTGCAAACTGCATTTTCGAAGTTCATCTTATAATCTGCGTCCAAAAATTTTTGTACAAAAAGTTCGAGGGGTTTAGTACCCAACCCGTGGGTTCCTTTTGGATGTAGCAGTTCCGCCAGCAGTGCTGAGTGGGTAAAAACTTCATCAGATTCCATGCTCATGATGGAAAAGATGTTGAAATCCTCTCCGGAAAGTTTACGGTGTCTGGTATACATTTCGCTTACTCTCGAAATTTCATTAAGAAAAGTATATGACATAAATATTATTTAACTTTTTCAATAATAAAATCTCCCAAAGAAGCACTTGTTGATTTTAAACCAAACTGTTTGTCGTAAGCTTGTAAAATTATTTGAGTGCTTGGTGGATGTGGCCAACTAATCTGAACTTTTAAGCCTTTTGTAATTTTGCCCACGTTTCTTTTTGCTTCAATGTTGTAAGTGTGTTTCATAATTCATCTGTTTTTTTATATAATGGTTATAATTGTAAATATATGTATTATTTCGTGGTGGAGAGGTTTTCCCCATTGCGTATGAATTTTTCTACTACTTGAAGATATTCGTCAAATTTTTCCAGCCGGTGACCATCATGTACCTTTAATAATGTGAATTTTTTATCAGGTTCCTCAAACAAAGACTTCATATCGACTACCTCATCATTTGCAGATGCTATAACCAACGCGTTTTCGGCATTTTCTATTTTCACCAAATACTGATTAAAAACATCGGGAAAATCAAAGTTACGTTTTCTTTTGGATACATCAAGCAAAGGACTTAAGAGGATTAATTTATCTTCCTTTTCTCATTTCACGGATCTGCCAGGCAAAGTTTGCCCCGGTAGAATCGCCAATTATTATAAGTTTTCTGATAACTGCGCACTTTTCTACGGCATCGTTTAGCAGCCAGGGGATGTCGGAATATACTGCCCATTCCATGCAGTGTAAATCATAATCTGCGGTAAAATAACTTTTCAGCTCCTGAAATTTGCGGGAGTTTCTGTCTGAGCCGTATCCGTGTATAAACAGGATTGTTGTTTTCATTCCTTAAACTTTTAATATTACAATTTTACGGTGCTGGGACGCCAAGGTACGTCGCTACGGAATTTTATTTGGAGAAATTTTGTCTGGTATCCCACATAATCTATTCGAGGGTAATTGCTGGCCGGCTATGTGCTGGAGGAACATGGGAAAGCGGTGGCTCTCTCTATTGAAAACTGAACTAAAGCGGAGGGAAAGACAGCGGTATGGAGGGAAGGAAAAAAATGCTTTTAGCGGCTGGAAAGCGGGGCAATGGCAAGCGAGGGCAAAAGCTATTTTTTTTCTGACCGGAATACTGCTGTGCGCGGTGCCGAAGTGCATAGGCTGCCACTGAACTTTCCGCTGAAAAAGGCAGGATATGGACTGCAGGCACATGGGATTTTGGGACGAACCTTTTCAACTTGCGCTTTGGATTGGTGGACGGGACTTCTAAATTATAACTACCCTGGCGGCTGGGTGGCGGTGGCGCAAAAGGGCTTCGCCCGTTGCAAGGAAAGCATTTAACATAATTTTCAATTATAGGCACTATGGTGCTGGTTTGCACGTAATGCAGCACTTCGGCAGGCTCAGCACAGGCGTGCGGAATGGAGGGCAACGTTGTAGCCGTTGGCAGGTGCGTATAATTGTCATTATGTTACTTGCTGTGGCAGAGCGGGGATTCACATAGCAAAACTATCTAAAATAAAAAGGTTTAAAATTTCATAAAAGTGATATATTAACAATATCTTTGAAAACTCTAAAATAAATGTACAGAAGCAGTATAACCATCTATTTATCAATAATATAGATTGTTATCTAAAATATATTTCGTATATTTATAGAGCAAAAGTGATACATTTTATGGATTATTCAGCACTTGCTCGTTCATATAAAACCTTAAGTTACGAAAAGGAACTTAGGGAAATGTACTGCACTTTTCACAACAACCCTGATTTTAGTGCACTATCGAAACATGAGCTGACTTTGCTTATCAATGATGATATATTTCAAAATTATAACGGAGAGCAGGTTCTTAAATATAAAATTGCAAAGGAGTTTATAAATAAACAATATGTGGCTGCATTTGAGGTAAAAGTTAAAAGCAGTAGAACTGATTTTCTAGTTATTAATGGCGATACAAAATCTTTCGAAATTAAGTCCAAAATAGATACCCTTCAGAGATTGGCTAAACAGACAGCAGACTACGGAAATGTATTTGAATATAATACTGTATTGATCGACAAGTGTCATATGTCCAAGGTAATCAAAGCACTTCCGGAATTTTACGGAATTTGGTATTACGAAGGTGATGAAAAAATAATCTTTAGAGAAGCTTCTTACAGTCCCAATATTAATTCTTGTGCGCAACTATCACTGTTTAATAAAAAAGAACTCACAACAGCCTTTTCCACTGCTTCTATCGAAGCGATTTTAAATACGCATGATGCCTACGCAATCAACTGCGCATTAAAAAACATGCTTAAGAAAAGATACAATGATCGTTGGAGTTTTATTCAGGATAACTTTGAAAAGATTGTTCCCATTGACCTACAGTTCTTTTTCAACACAAATGTAGATCCGCAAATAATCTACAATATCAACTAGGCAAATTAGTCTGCGTCAGCTCTCCCTTCTCAATGAGAATCTTCATACAATATAAGTAGTGTTCTATGGCAATACGCTTGAATTTTGCCTGACTTCTGCCGCTTTCCTCTTTTCGTGAAATTTTTAATAATGTATCATAACCCCAATTATCCGTGGATAAAAAAGGAGGTTCTGACTGCAGCATACGTGAGGTAGAATCAGATGCTAAAATTGCCGGTATGATGGTGTTGTCAAACTCGTCTATTGATCCTTTTATTAAAGCCTTGTAGCCATAATACTGATTTTCGACGGCATCATAATATAGAAACCCGGGACTTATTGTTCCTCCTGCTGTCAAATTATCTTTCTTAATACCCGCATAATCTCCGGTAGCATTAACCTGAAATGTACTCATAATATCTGTATCGATTTGACTATTATCCGCCTCCATGACGACCTGCCCATGATCCAAATTCACATTCTCTATTTCTGGATTAATTGCGCTTCGGAGCAGTACTTTTTTACAAATATTAAAATCCCGTAGGGCATTAATAACAGGTTTTAATGGCGGAGTTTTGAACGGTCCTAATTTATCAAGATCAATAATTAAAAAATCATTTTCTGTAGCCAACTGCATTACTTCTTGAAAGTCTTCTTTAAAAGAATTTATATATATTCGAAAGGCAATACTATTAAACTTTGGCCGTAACAGTCTTTCCTGGCCTGCGATTGTATTTTCTTCACCTGTTTTCAGTAAATAAGAAGATATTACGGGTATTACTTTCTCAATATCGGAGAACAGATTTAAATGAGCAACACGTTTTTCAAGATTATTAATCACAGCAAACGAAAATCTTACGACTTCATCCTGCACTGATCCTGACTGATTAATGTATATGGGGAGATCAACAAATACTTTTTCAGCAGTAATTGAATTTATTAATCCGGAATAGATTTCAACAAAAGAATTTTGATCATTTTTCCTTGTCTTTTCTTTAACGATTTCCAACAAGGGGTACATTGAATTACCAAAATCAAAATGTTTCATTGCTAAAACTTCCTGCTGTCTTACTCGAAAAACCGGCATATAAATTAAATTAGTGTCCATAGGAGATTTTCATTTTTTTTACGTTATCAATATGTTCGTCTGTAGCCTCATAATTCTCATCCAAAAAAGCCAATCTCCCAGTGTACTTTTCAATGAAATCATTGAATTCATCGGCAAGCCACTTATATTTTACAAAGATGTGTTCTTTTTGGGCCGACAGTAAGAGATTATCTGAGATGTTTTTTTTGAATATTTCAAAAAATTCTTCTTTCTGTTCAATTTTAAAGATATGATTAAAAATGTTCAAGTACTGAAACTCACAGCTATTTTTAATTAAACTATTTTCCAAAACTGATGAAAATACCTTTTCATCTTCTGAAGGATATATTTCCAGCTGCTTCACAAAATCGTTCGATAGTATAATTCTTGGAAATACCGCTAAACTACTTTCAATTTTGTAGGCCGTAGCTAAGGGAACCCCTAAGGCAATTGATGACTGGTCTATAAATAAACCATAATCGATTCCACCTCTTAAAAAATAGCCTTTTTGGACAAACTCGAAATATAATTCCGAAATCACTAATAATAATTCGATTAGAGATTTCTCACCGTTGCTATTGATATTTTTTGCTGTTATGCAAATGTTGTCGCTAAATAAATAATAACTGAATTTTTCTGTATCTAACTTTGAAATTGCATAGTTAAAGGTCTCAATAAATTCGGTTGCAGATTTTGAGTAATAGTATGGTCCCAATTGTTCGTCATCCTCTTCTGTTTCTGACAATTCCCCCTCCTCTTTCATTACATTATGAAAATCAACAGCTTCCTCTTCAAAACTTTGTAATTTGTTTTGAAAACCAAGTACGTCCAAAAACGCTACTGCACGATGGGAATATATGTATTGTTCCTCTGAATTCATTAACAATTACTTTTCTGTTTTGTGTTATACAATTACCGACCTTTTGAAAATGATTGTTTGAATTTGATCAGCACGCACCTAATCGGTTATTGACTTGATTTTTTAGATAGTTATCTGTTCCGGTAATTCAACCTTGATCTTATGAAATTAAAGTGCCTGTTTTATTAAACTCATTATATACTCCAAATTGTTGGTATCTGTAACTGATATTTCATAATCACCATTTCCGTAATGACCCTTTATGGAGCAATCCTGCGCAATGTTTTTAGGATCATCTAAGCTGCCTTTTTTCAAATTAAGCCAGAAAATCAGGTTTTTTTGCTGGATCCGAATATCTACAATATTCTTTCTTTTTTTAAAAGCAATGTACATTTTCTTTGGCTCAACCTCCATGTCAGACGAAAGATTTAGAATAGCCTGCTTATAGGATTCGTATAACTCAATAATATCATCACTTTTACCCGCTAAATGCTCTTCCTCAGTATAGGCTCTAATTTCCTTCGCGACCTTACTAATCTCAGAATTATCGCTTTTCTGGATTTGTTTAATACTGGGAGCTGATTTGGATTTTTTGATGGGATTAATAACCACTATGTCGTTTTCAAACTGTTTCACTTCCCACAGTTCAATCGCCAGGTCTTTAAAGTTGGAGGATTGCTTCTGAAAATCTGTAAAGGAGGGCGAAACGAAAATAATCTTAGACTGAGACCAATCTACATCCGAACGTTTTAAATTTTCTTTTTGGGTTTCGTTGTATTCTACTATAAAGTCCGCTTTATATTCAAGCATCAAATTAAGGTAGGAAACTCCCTGATCTACCACACTGTAATTCTGGTTACGCTTATATTCAATAATCACAAAAGATTTACTTTCTTCATCAAAAGCCAAGGTATCAATACGGTTGCTTTTTATGGTAAATTCTGACTTAATCAATTTTAAATCAGTAGTGTTTTTCAGATTGCCTTCAAACAGGGTCTGGATTTCCTTCTCCAATTTAAAGGGGACTTCTCTTAATACGCTTAGGTCTTTTTTCTGTTTATGAAATATCTGCATAGTAATTTATTTATTAAAGCACTTAACTGATCTTTTTTCTAAATTACTAAAACACAATCTTCACATCTTCTTTATAGTTCTGCAATGTTCCGTTTAGGCTGGCTGTCCAACCGTCAATGAATACTTTACCGTTTTTAATGGCGTTTGAGTAATCATCACTGGTGATGTTCTCGCTGTTGGTGATGTAGTAATGGTTGCCTATTTTGTAAATACAGTCTTTTACCACTTCTTCGGGAACTTGTGTTGGCTCGTCTAAACCAACCGTAAAAATCATATTGTAAACGCGGCTCAAAGCATCGGTATGAAATTCAGGAAATGAAATTTGTCCTTTGTCATCTACTTTCAGTTTTGGTGCTTCTACGCTGTCAAATACTTTAAAGCCAATATCGGGAACTTGTTTTTTATCTTCTTCAAACATTCCCGTTTTGCTATTTTCTGCTTCTATGTCTTTGGCAATTTTTTCACCTGCTCGTTTTAAGCGTTCAATGGTAATGCTTGAGATTACTGGCGGCAAGTTATTATCAATACAAAATTTGTATGCAGGCTTATCTTCTTTTATTGGCTCATCTATTTGGCACAATATGAATTTTCGGTTGCCGCCGTCTTCTGCGTTTAATTGCATTACCGCGTGTCCTGTAGTGCCGGAGCCGGCGAAGAAGTCGAGGATAATGTCTTCTTCTTTTGAAATAATTTCACATAAGTGCTTGATTAAAGTTGTAGGCTTGGGATTATCGAATAAATTTTTTTCAAACAATTGTAGAAGTTCTTTAGAACCCTCACTTGTTGTTCCATAAGAATCAATGATACTTCTCGGTTTTTTCCCTTCTGGCAATCTCTGTTTAAATTGCACAGACCATTGTTCAGAAATTTTAATTATTCGAATTTCCCCCGACTTTAAATCATCTTTAAAAGTTTTTTCAGAGCGTAACCAACTTATTGGATTACCATATTCATCATTTTCTAAAATTGAACCATCAGGGCAAACTATTTTGTAATATTGTTTACCTGATTTTCGTTTAAATGTGTCCCAAAAAAATAATCCATCTTCATCTTCCTCTTTGTATCTTTTTAAATACTCATCAGAATAATTATGAAATAACTTTGATAAATTTGAAATAGATTTTGAATAAAATAAAATATGCTCATTTTCTATTGCAATATATTTTGCGTCATTTCCGCCTCCTTTTTTATTCTTCCAAATCAAATCAGCTACAAAATTCTCCTCTCCAAAAACATCATCACAAAGTAATTTCAAGTTGGCTTGTTCGTTATCGTCAATACTAATAAAGATAACACCGTCCTTACTCAATAAATCCCTTGCCAATAAAAGGCGAGGATACATAAACGCTAACCAACCGTTGTGGCTCTTTTTAGTTTTTAAGCTAAAATCCATTCTTGCAAAATCGCTTTCGCTTAGGTTTGCCAAGCCCAAAACTTCTGCCTCTTCTTTGTCAAATTTGTCGGGATAAACAAATTCATCACTTGTTGTATTGTAAGGCGGGTCAATATAAATACACTTGATTTTTCCGCTGTAATGATTTTTCAGGATTTTCAAACTGTCAAGGTTGTCATCTTTTAGCACCAAATTTTTTGTTGTGTCAATATTCTTGCTCAATGAATTATTTAGTCGTAATTCCTTTTCTGTCTTTTGAGCATATTTAGCTCTGGCAAAGTTTCTGCCTACAAAGTTTAACCCGTAGCCGTTTACCTTTTCGTCAACTGGCAAACCCAAAACGGTTTTTAGTTCTTCTAAATTTATCTCGGTATCTCGGATTACGTTAGGGTAGTTCTCTTTCAGAAAACTCAACAATTTGTTTTCGTTGTTTTCTGAGCCCACAACCGTAAATCCTGCGTTTATAAAATCTTGTTCTGCCATTGTCTTATGCGTTGTTTATCAATGCCGCTAATTGCGTTTTATTGATACGTTCTTTAAATGAAATTTTAATGTTTTGGTCTTTGTAGTGTTCACCTAATGCTTCAAAATACTTTTTGGCAAAGTCAATCTTTCCTTTTTCATCTACTGGAATAGCAGTTGACGATTTATATCCTTTGGCTTCCACTACCAAAAATATTTTGTTGCCTTCGGTGCTTTTGATTGCATAGCAAAAATCGGGGTTGTAATCTCCCAATGGGGTTTTGATTTTCAGGCGTGGAAGTTTGCCGAAAATTTCAATGCTAGCAATGTCGGGGTCTTGTTCCACAATTTCCAATTCAAAATCACTGTCATATTCAATCACTTCTTCAAATACCCATTTAGTTTTCAGAGAAAAGTCGTTTGCAATTTCCTTTTGGAATTTCCCAACGCTTCCTGTGTCTAAATAAGTTTTGCCTTTTTCAGTTTTGAATACATTTGGCAAACCTGTTCCGTTAATTCCGTCATACTTAATGTTTGCTTTGAGCATAGCAATTAAGTTCTTGTTGATTATTTCGGAAATTTCTCTTTGTGCCTGTTCAGGATTATTGCAGAGCATTTTGGTTTTGAAATCATCACTCAAAGCATTGAAAACTTTTACCACAAAGGAAATAGGCGTTTTGGTGTTGTTGGATAAAGTGCGAACCAACTCCAAATAATCTACTTTACTTTTGTATGAAACGGTGTCGGTTAGTTTTTCAGTAATGGCGTGTTGTTCGCCAATTTTGTTTACGTTCAGTTCTGCACGAATGGTTTGCAATAAAATTTCTTCAATGTTTACAGCTTCAATTTGTGCTTTTATGTTTTGTATCAGTTGGCTTTCCTGTTCTTCACTTAAAGAATCTAAAACATAAAAGGCGTTCTTGTTGATTGTATTCCACAAATTTTGAAACTCTTGCAGGTGCGTTGGTTTTATGAATACTTTCTTTTTCTCTTTTTTCTTCTCTGCTTTTTGAACATAAGCGTTTGTATCAGTCGCAAACAAGCTTTCAATGGCTTTTACTTGTTCTTCGGGCAAATTTTGTTCTTTTAGAATAGCAGAAAACTCAGGCGATTTTTCGTAAATCTTTTGTCCGTCAACAATTGCCTTGCGAACAATCATTTTCTTTTCTTTCAAAATATCATCCACCAAAGTAACTACTGTGTCATCATCAAAGCCCGATTTTTCTTTGAGTGTCTTAATGAGTTCTTGCTCTGTAAAAGTTTCAGCAATCAGGAATGAGTTGCTTAAAATTTCGTTTTGAATTGCCTCAACAAAACCGTGTTCTTTGCTTGATACAACTACATCAAGGTTATTGATTTTCCAAAATGCTTCCTGGTCGTCATTCAGATTTTTCAGCGTGTTACGCTGTAAGTTTTGATTTACGCAAATGCGTAAACCTCGCCCAATTTGTTGCAGTTTAGATATTTCGCTTCCTTGATTAGAAAGTTTGCAAATGGTAAACACATTCGGATTGTCCCAACCTTCTTGTAATGCCCAAATGGAGAAAATGAAACGTGTTGGACTTTCAAAAGAAAGTAGTTTCTTTTTGTCTTTAAGAATTTCGTCAACACCTGCTTTTACTTTTTCATCTACGTTACCTTTGTCGCCTGAAAAATAGCCTTTGTGAACCTGCAAATTGTTGTCACCATCAAAGTCGTTTTGCAAGAACTTATAATATTCGCTTGATTGGTCGAGTTTGCTAATTATTTCGCTGTATTGCTTTTTGTATTCTTCTTCAAATATATTTTTGATTTTAGGATTGTCGCCACGGAATAAACTGGTGTCGCTTTCCATAAAAAATAAGGTGAGTGCTTTTACGCCTTGCTCAAACAACCCCTTTTCCTTTTCAAAATGAATTTTGATTGTTTCCTTAATCATTGCCCGTAATGATTCATCTGATAAGGAATAGTCAACCTTTTCAATGGTGTCGTCCGTTAAAACAATAGTATCTTTCAGTATTTTTTTAATGCTTTTGCCGTTAAAAACACCACCAACACCTAATTGCCGTCTCGCTATAATACCATTGGTTAAAGTGCTTACGTGAGCGATATTTTTAGAGCCAACTTTCTCTATTCCAATGAGTGTATCTGTGTTCTCAACTACGTCTTGTGTGTAAACCACAATTTTCTTTACCAAACTTTGTCTGAATGAAGAAATGCTGTCTAACACATAAGCCACGTTTGAAAGAACTAAACTGTCTTTCTTTTTTGGGTATGTTGCCCCGAAACGCAAAAAGTAATTTTCAAAACCGTCAAAATAGGTTTTAAAAGCGTTACCCTCAAAACGGTGCGGTTCGTCCATTATCACAATTGGATTTAGTCGTTTCAAACATTCCAAATAGGTTTTTGGCGGTTCTGTATTATTTTCAAATAGATTAGGAGCATAAATTTCTCTCTCTAAAGGTCGGTTAAGGATATTGTCTTTGTGGCTGAATGAGCTTGGTGTCATTACCAAAACCGATAAATGAGAAGTTCCGATAAATTGTCTAACGGCTGAAATGTTGCCACCTTCGTAAACAAAGGTCTCAATTTCTTTTTCTTTCTCGTTGGCGTAAAAACTTTTAAAGTAGTCTTTGGTGTCCTCTAAGTTTGTTTTTGTTCCCTCACGAATTGGAACAGTCGGAATAAGAACGATAAACTTTTTATAGCCGAAATGCTTACTCAGTTCAAAAATGGTTTTTATAAACGTGAACGTTTTTCCCGTTCCCGTTTCCATCATTATATCAATGTTTTTGGTGTCTTGAACCGGAAAATTGTATTTATTCTTTTTGTGGTGTGCTGTCAGCACCTCACCAAAATTTACTTTTTGGCGAAGGCTCTCAAAAAGACTTACAATGTTTGTAACACAGTCCTCCTGATAGCTTTGTATTTCATATTGAAACTGTTTTGTTTCTGTTTTTGCCATTAATTACTTTATTTATGGTAATTGTTGTGGTTATCATATGTTATATCCCGCTGATAAAAAATAGTAAAAAAGTAGTGTTCTATTCATCCCGCTTTTTTTGTTCAACCGGAATATGTCATAACACAAAACGCATTAAATGAAATGTTGTGGGGAATTTTGACTCTTAAGTTTTCGTAAAATGCATCTAATTTTTTATGGCGTTAAAGACCGTGAATATACAAATTTCCCTAAACAAATCAATTTCAATTTTGCCCAACACAGGTAAATTCTATAACCTTAAAATCACTATATATTACGAACTCTCCCTCGTCTCGTGACTGGCAGCATATCATAAATAAACAACCCCTGCTCTCCTACAAGAGAAGGCTTCGGCAGAGATCAATAACTAAAAAACCAACTGCAAGTATCCATCAACCTGCATCACGATTTCACTAGCGGTGGCTTTGTCCTAAAATGCGGCGATCCTTCCCGCCTGAATCATAAAAGGAAACTTACAATAAGCTGTATTTCTACAACCGAACCACCGGCTTTTCCGCATTAAAAGGTATTGAAGCTTCTATCCGTAAAATGATATTTAACAGAGGTGTATTTTAAAGAAAACCACAATTATACCTGCATAACTGGTACACCCTTGTTGCACCCTCGTTGCGGAATCCTTCCCAAAAAAAAAGATTTTCGGGAACAAACCGCAGGAATTTGGCAAGAACTCCGCAAGGAACCGGCAACAACACGCAATGTGAACCGGACAGAAAGTGACATTAGATGACAGCAACAGACTACAGCTTACTCAAAGAGAAAACCAACGTAAAGCGGCAGAGATAAAAGTAAGCAAATGACTTGCGTAAAATACCAAAGAAACCAGGTGGCTCCGTGAGCATTTAACGGCAATAAAATGAATTAAAATGCAGCCCGGTGAACAATAAAGAAACCGAATAAACAGAGGGGCAAATAAGTGCATTAAAAAGCAGATGAAAGCAAACGAGTGAAAGTTTATAACATTGATAATCAAATACTTGCATGCCATTTTTTACCGTTATATATTTGTTCTGTTTAACAATTAAAACCAAAAAAATGGGAACAATTAAAAAAGGAATCCTGGGAGGATTCAGCGGAACCGTAGGAACGGTAGTAGGCGCTAACTGGCGCGGAATGGACATCATCAGAAGCCGGCCAAAAGCCTCAGGCAGTAACCCCACACCAGCGCAACTGCTGCAAAGGGAGAAGTTTGCCCTGGCCATCCGGTTTCAGAATGCGCTGCGTAGCATGCAGAGCCGCCTGTACGGCGAAAGTGCCGGTGTGAAATCCAGGGTGAACCTGGCAGCGAGCTACCTGCTGAAAGAAGTGGTAGCAGAACAGAACGGCAAGGCCGTATTGCAGATGGAAAAAGTGATTGTCACCAAAGGTACGGTGACAGGATTCCAAAATCTGAGTGTAGCGCCCGCAGCCAACCACACACTTGACTTCAGCTGGGCAGACAACAGCAACCAGATGTTGGCCAAAGCTACCGACATTTTCTGTACGGCCATCTTCGAGGAAGTATCAGGAGAGTTTGCCATTCATGAAGGGCCGGAACAGCGGGATGGCCTTACCGCTTCGGTAGTATTGCCGGAAATGTGGGCGGGTAAAACGGTGCATGTATACGCCTTTTTCCAGACAGCTGATCAGAACGAGGCGTGCAATTCGGTGTACCTTGGCACGGTGGACTTGCTATAACCGTATCAATAGGATTTAGCAGCGCCAAAAAAACCGCAGGAATCAAAAGTTCCTGCGGTTTTGTATATTGTATAGGTTATTGCTCTTCTTCAGCCTCATCATCCTCTTCCATCATTTGGTCAACTTTAGACGCAAGGTAATAAATCCGGCCGCCTACCCTCTTAAAAGGAATAATGCCCTCGTCACGCCATCGCTGAAGGGTACGCGAGCATACATTGAACAGTTGCATCATATCGGCATTATCATAAAATTTCTTTTCTACTTCCTGCCGTGGGAGGCGCTTCGTGAAGCTGGGTTTTCTGTAGGCTGGCCGCTGATCATTTTTCTTTCGTTCACTCATATTTTACTTGATAAGATCTTTTCCTGTTTACTTGGGTGTGCGGTAGAGGTAATTTTAATAATCCTTTTTACTGTATCGCAAAATGCTTTTACCAAACCCCCTAAACAATCAGGTGATTCAAAAATAGGACTTAAAAACATGAGAATCAAAACGGAAAGAATTAAATGTCAATAAATTGAATAAAAGTTTTCCACAATCACACAGACCGCCCCTGTATTAATCTTTTAGCATGTAAATCTTTTAAAATGCTCAAAAAAGGCCGATTTTTGTTAAACGAAAATTATAAAAATCTATAAATCAATCATTTAAAATTAAACAACAACGTAATGTTCGGTTCAGTTTTTCATGATTCACTTGTATGGTCATAAAAAAAGCCTGTTGATAAGAAGGATTACCAGGTTTTGTAAACTCTCTGTGGAGTAAGAAATTTTGTAGATGCAGCGATGTTCCCCGGACCGGATATGCTCTACCCTTTCAATTTGAAATCCGTTGCCAATCAACTTGCCAAAGGTTCTCTATAAAAAAGTATTCCCCGTTTTCGGTATTCCATTCTGTCAGAATAAAACCGAAGAGCAGGTAAGTACAGCTGCTGAAACCGAAACCGCTACCCCATCAGAGGAAACTGCCACCGCGCAGGATCAGGATACCATCGAAGTCTCCATAAACGATGAAGACACGATGTAATTCGATACGAGCGAAATTAAAGTTCCGGCAGGGAAACTCATCCGTCTCACCTTACATCATGTGGGAAAAGTTCCAAAATCTTCAATGGCTCACAATTTTGTGTTGCTGGAACAAGGTACTGATGTTACCGCGTTTGCCACCAAAGCCGTACAAGAAGAAAAAGCGCCTGATTTTAAAGTTCCCGAAAGTTTG
>JAEYOX010000068.1 GCA_023411265.1 Bacteroidota bacterium
AACTGGCTCAGGGATTACTGGAAACAGGCGGCGGACAAAGCCGGCTGGCCAAAGAAGGCAACAATCATTTCGGAATAAAATGCAAGGAAGAATGGACCGGAAAAACCATGAGGCATAATGATGATGCGCCTAACGAATGTTTCCGGGTGTATGATGATCCCAGAAAATCCTATGAAGATCATTCTCTTTTTCTGACACAAAGAAGGTATTACACGCGATTATTTTCACTCGATATTAAAGATTATAAAGGTTGGGCACACGGCTTAAAGAAAGCAGGATACGCCACCAATCCCCGATATGCCGGAATTCTCATCAATCTTATTGAAAAACACAGGTTGTATGAATTTGACCATACCAATTCTAAAGAAGTTCTGTTTACCCTTTTAAAAATTTATCCTGGTTTGGAGAATGATACCGAATTCATGGCCAAACAAGATAAAAAACATAAAACTCCTGAAAAAGAAAAATCCAATACGCTGAAAGTAGCCTACAAACAAACTTCTTATGCCCAACAACAGAAAGAAATTCAGGATCAGCGTTCGAAATCCAAGTATGAAGTGCTGAGATCCATTCTGGTAAAAAATCATCCCAATGGAGGAATGAAATATCTCGTTGTACCGGAAGATATGGAACTTCAGCTTATCGCCCAGAAATACGGAATCAGCGAAAGCCGTCTTTTGAAATGGAACGAACTTCAAAACGGAAAACTAAAACAAAATGACATCCTTTTCCTTGAACCCAAAAATGCCGAAGGAAATATCGCAACCTATCAGGCTGAAAGCGGGGAAAGCATGAGAGAAATTGCACAGAAATTTGGCGTTAGATTAGACAAACTCTATGCAAAAAACAGAATGTCAGAAGGCTCCGAACCACAACCGGGCACCCTTATTTATCTCCAAGGGAAAAAACCCAGAAACTAATATTTTATGATGTATCAAAGAAGTTCTGCGCTCTTTACGGAAGCGCAGCAATATATTCCCGGTGGAGTCAATTCGCCGGTTCGTGCGTTTAAATCGGTAGGCGGAACACCGGTATTTATGAAATCTGCAAAAGGTGCATATCTTACCGACGTTGACGACAGAACCTACATTGATTATATTAATTCTTGGGGACCAGCCATTTTGGGCCATACCCATCCTGAAGTGCTGGAAGCAGTTCAGAAGCAGGCAGAAAAAGGATTCTCATTTGGAACTCCAACAGAACTCGAAACGGAAATCGCCAGATTCATCATTGAAAATGTCCCGAATATTGATCAGATCAGGATGGTTTCCTCCGGAACAGAGGCCTGTATGAGTGCGGTTCGTCTGGCGAGAGGATTTACCGGAAGAGATAAAATTATCAAGTTTGAAGGATGTTATCACGGCCATTCTGACAGTTTTTTAATTAAAGCCGGAAGCGGAGCAGCGACATTTGGAAATCCAAATTCTCCCGGTGTTACACAAGGCACTGCAAAAGATACTTTGCTAGCAAGATATAATGATTTTGACCAAGTAACGGATTTGTTTCGAAATAATCCAGAGCAGATTGCTGCCATCATCATAGAACCGGTGGCCGGAAATATGGGTTGTGTATTGCCTGAGAATCATTTTCTTCAGAAACTTCGTCAGTTGTGTAATGAACATCAATCATTATTGATTTTTGATGAGGTGATGACCGGTTTCAGGCTTGCTTTTGGGGGAGCTCAGGAACGCTATAATGTGAAAGCCGATCTGGTAACTTACGGTAAAGTAATTGGTGGTGGAATGCCCGTAGGAGCATTTGCAGGACGCAACGAAATTATGGATCATCTTGCTCCAAAAGGAGCAGTTTATCAGGCTGGCACGCTCAGCGGAAACCCTTTGGCGATGAGAGCCGGACTCGAAACTTTGAAAATTATTAAAAACGATTCTGGGTTTTTTAACCGTTTGAACAAGACGACAGAGACGCTGGATTTTGAAATAGCTAAAATTCTGAATGCTAAAAATATTCGGCACAGGATCAACAGAGTAGGATCCATGATGAGCATCTTTTTTCACATTGGAAGGGTAAGTGATTTTGATGAGGCGCAACAGGCAAATCACTCCTTGTTCAATAATTTTTTTCATCACATGCTTAAAAACGGAGTGTATCTTCCACCAAGTGGTTATGAAACTTACTTTATCAGCACTGCGATCACCGAAAATGAAATAGATAAAACCCTAGAAGCCGTCCGGAAATTTGAATATTCTTAGGAGGGTTGTCAGGTTTATTTAAATTAACAATTCACCATTCACTTAAAGTGGAAGGATAATTTTCGTAATTTTGTACAGGTAAAACGATTTAATAATATACTAAAAAATAAAAATGAGTCAATTCGATCTTATCGTTATCGGTTCCGGGCCCGGTGGTTATGTTGCGGCAATCCGAGCTGCACAGTTGGGTTTCAAAACAGCTATTATTGAAAAATATCCAACCATGGGCGGAACATGCCTCAATGTTGGATGTATTCCTTCCAAGGCCTTGCTGGACAGTTCCGAACATTTCCACAATGCAGTTCACAATTTTGAAAACCACGGAATTTCAGTTCAATCTCCGACAGCTGATATTGCAAGAATGGTAGAGCGTAAAAACGAAGTAGTAGACCAAACAACCAAAGGGATTCAGTTTCTGATGGACAAAAATAAAGTGACGATTTTCCAGGGTATTGGTTCTTTTGAAAGCGCTACGCAGGTAAAAGTGACAAAAGACGATGGCTCATCAGAAATTTTGGACACCAAATATGTGATCATTGCGACAGGTTCTAAACCGGCTTCACTACCATTTATCAATATCGATAAAGAAAGAATCATCACGTCCACAGAAGCATTAAACCTGAAGGAAATTCCGAAAAAAATGCTGGTTATTGGCGGTGGAGTTATCGGGTTGGAGCTGGGATCTGTGTGTTTAAGATTGGGTTCCGAAGTAACCGTGATTGAGTACATGGACAAAATTATTCCGGGAATGGATGGCGCTTTGTCAAAAGAACTTCAGAAGGTACTGAAAAAACAAAAAATGAAGTTTGAACTTTCCACAGCGGTTTCTGCTGTCGAAAGAAACGGGGATATCGTGAAGGTAACCGCAAAAAATAAAAAAGGCGAGGAAGTGGTATTCGAAGCAGACTACGTTCTCGTTTCTGTAGGAAGAAAGCCTTACACAGAAGGTTTGGCACTTGAAAAAGTGGGTATTGATCTGGACGAAAGAGGAAGAGTAAAGGTAAATGAACATTTACAGACCAATGTTTCGAATATTTACGCTATTGGGGATGTTATTCAAGGTGCTATGTTAGCTCATAAGGCATCTGAAGAAGGAGTCTTGGTGGCAGAGCAGCTGGCAGGACAAAAACCACATATCAATTATAATTTAATTCCGGGTGTTGTATATACCTGGCCTGAAGTAGCCGGAGTCGGACAAACTGAAGAACAGCTGAAGGAAGCCGGAAGAGCAATAAAAGTGGGAAATTTCCCGATGAGAGCTTTAGGAAGAAGCCGTGCTTCAGGAGATATTGACGGTTTCGTCAAGATTATTGCTGACAAAGAAACGGACGAAGTTCTGGGTGTACACATGATTGGCGCCCGGGCTGCAGATATGATCGCAGCAGCGGTTACCGCCATGGAATTCCGGGCTTCAGCAGAGGATATTGCAAGAATGTCCCATGCACATCCCACCTTCGCCGAAGCCATTAAAGAAGCGGCATTGGATGCTACAGAAAAGATTGCCATTCACATGTAAATGTGATATAGAGAGACGCCATAATTGGCGTATCACACAGTATCTTATTGTAAATAAAGAGAAGAGACGCCAATTATGGCGTCTTTTTATAATTATCTTTTAAATTAATTTCATTTCGGGTTTCCGCAGCCGTTTGGTAAATGATCTTCCTCAATTGTTGTATTCTCCCTACAGGCTGTAAATGTTCTGGGTTATCGAAAGGGTCAAAAACCAATGCTTCGATCTGAGGATCGTCATTATCAAATAATGAATTTTTCGGTAAAGTGAGGATACCGACCTCTATTTCCGGAGCATCTTTCCACATTTTGGTAAGATCATTCACCGGATGTTTGCGGAGGTCTGTGCAGAGTTGGAATAGTAATCTATATTGTGCCTCATGTTGCTGTAAATACGCTGAAATCCTGTTTTCTCCACGTTCATTTCTGCCCAACTTCTTTTCGATGTTCACAGGAACGAGTTTTATTTTCATGATATAATTCCCTAATCTGAAACAGCCGATGGAATGAAAAGGAAATGAAAGAATAAAATCATTTTTTCTGAATAAAAGCTGTAACGCATATTTTATCATATCGGGCGAAAAAATCCCCGGGAAAAAGATCCGGCTGTGAATCAGCAGTGCAGGTATATCCATAATGGAAACTAGAAAATTATCTGCTTTGGTTGTAAGAAAAGTATTCATTGAGGTGAAAAACTTCAGAAACCCGGATACTGAATTAGTGGGAAATAATGGAAAATTAACCAGTGGGAAATGAATGTCCTGCTCCAATGTTACTATTTTTAAGGATATACCGTAAGCCGGAACTTCATGTTTGGATCTGAAAATAATTGGATTGGCGTGAGAGAACCTTGCAATTGTTTGATAATTTGCTTCCGGCAAATAAGCTTGCAGCCAATTTGGTAGATCGCTATGAATCCGCAGATTACCGTTTGCCACTGCATAGGTTTTAGAATGTGCCGCTCTCGTAGCAAAGGAAACATTGCTTAACTTTTTAGTGTGTTGAATCAATTTCCTTACAGAGCAGGCGGCCTTCTCAAGGAGTTGCATTTCATCTGAAGTGAGTTGGTCAAACTCATGACGGTATCGGATTAAATTTTCCATTAGATCATTTTTTTAAACGGATAACATCCTTTTATTTTCTTGTTTAAAAACTGGCCTTTTGAAAATGCGCCCCGGAATTCATCATAAACGATCTTAGGAACTTCCAGATAATCGTAGATTTTTCCTGAGAGAAACTCAACCCGGAGAACCATTTTTTCAGGGAAATAATCATATTTTTTGATCACTGTAGAAGGCATGTTGGTTTTTCTGCAATAATTGTTCCGTGCAATTATCTTAACTTTGTAGTATGAAAATTGGTAAAACACAGACTTTAAAGGTTTCAGAAAAAAATA
>JAEYOX010000115.1 GCA_023411265.1 Bacteroidota bacterium
CAATGCGGGCATTGCAGATATCAGGCGTTTTGGAAACCACACAAACTCCCGAAGCATGAATGTTTTTTACCTTCGATTTTACCAGGCTCAACAGAATATCCAGATCGTGAATCATCAGATCGAGAACGACAGAAACATCGGTTCCGCGCGGATTAAATTCTGCCAGACGGTGAATCTCAATAAACATCGGGTTGTTGATGTATTCTTTCGTGGCTATGAAAGCCGGATTGTACCGTTCCACATGGCCTACCTGTGCCTTAATACCAAATTCCCTGCATTTCTGAAGAATCTCTTCGGCTTCTTCCAGGGTTTGGGTAACGGGTTTTTCAATGAAAAAATGCTTTCGGTTTTCAATCGCTTTCAAGGCGTAATCATAATGATACAACGTTGGCGTAACGATATCCAGCATATCGATATGTTGCAACAGCTCCCCGAAATCGTCAAAATACCGGTATCCGAATTCGGCTTCCAGTTTTTTGCCGTTGTCTGCATCCACATCATGAAAACCAACGAGTTCGTATTTTTCAGATTGGGCCAGCAGTTTCAAATGAATTTTACCTAAATGTCCTGCGCCCACCAAGCCTGCTTTCAGCATAATTTTTCTTTGGCCAAAGATAATCATTTGATGCGATTTGCAGAAAAAGCAGGGAGAAACTTGAAGTTGTTTTTCAACTGCAAAAAGTTTAGTTTTGTTATTTTGTAAAGCTTTTAATCATCATGCAGGATTCATTTTTACACAAAGGAAAACGTAAACAGTTGATTGCCTATCTCCGGCGGTCAGGTATTTCAGATGAAAAAGTGCTGAAGGCCATGAATAAAGTGCCCAGACATTTGTTTATAGAGAGTATTTTTGAAGATTTTGCTTACGAAGACCGCGCCTTTCCGATTGCTGCGCAGCAAACCATTTCTCATCCTTCCACGGTGGCGGAACAGACGGAACTTCTCGAAGTAAAAGAAGGGGAAAAAGTACTGGAAATAGGCACAGGATGCGGCTATCAGACTGCGGTGCTGGTAGCTATGAAAGCATCTGTTTATACGGTGGAAAGACAGAAAGACCTGTTCGACTTTTCCCGAAAAAAACTCTCAGAATTGCACCTTAAACCACGCTTTCAGAGTTTCGGTGATGGCTTTGCCGGACTTCCGACTTTTGCACCTTTCGATAAAATTCTGGTCACCTGCGGTGCAGAAGAGTTGCCCGTTGAACTTCTGAAACAACTTAGAATCGGTGGGAAAATGGTCATTCCTTTAGGTGCGCCCGAAGAACAATTGCTCTACCGTTTTACCAAAATATCTGCAACTGAAATTGAAAAAGAAACGTTCGGAATTTATAAATTCGTTCCTATGCTGAGCAATACCCAATAATTTCGCAGTCTGCATATCGTATAAAAATTTGCACAGATGCTGTAATGAAAATGATTTGTATGATATCTATCTTTATCGGACAAATTTAAAATAGTTCATTATGGATACCAATCAGTTTAAACAATCACAGGATTTCAGCAATATCGAAAGCAATAAGGCTAACAGTCCCAATCAATCAATGGAAGAATACAATAAGAAAGCACAGGAATATATCCGCGAAATGCGCGGCCGCAATGAAGAAGCGACTCGTGACGGATTCCTGAACACCATGAAAAAGGCATCACCACCAGATGCCTGGGAAAACCAGCACAAAGCTTACGACGATGCCTGGGAAAACAATAAAAATTATCAGGAAGATCCGGGCGAATAAAATTCCGATACTACAAATTAAGCGATCCCGAAGTTTTTAGCAGCCTCTGCTTTTCTTTATTCTGTAAATAATTTTATATATTGGCCTCTCGTAATTCAGAGAGGTCTTTATTTATAAAGCAATAAGCAGAGCTTTCGGAGAATTATACTGAAACCGGCTAAGCATGAAACTAAAGGAGCTATTACAGAAGGGAGTTGATGTTTTTGCACACGAAAACAATCCGGATTTAGAACATGGCATTGTATCCAATAACAATGTAGTTCCTTTTCGGATATATTCTTTTATTTACAACTGTATCACTGCCAAAATAGAATCTGTAAGTCCGGCGATAACGGAGGTGCTGGGATATTTGCCCGAGCAGTTCAGCATTGAATTTTTGTTTGAGATTATCCATCCCAATGATAAAGAGCTATTTATTGCCCACGAAACAAAAGCCCTTGAGTTTTGCCGTGAACTACCATTAGAACTTCAGAATCAGTATTACATTGTGCATGATTTCCGACTGAAAACCCTATCTGGAAATGATGTCCGGATTCTGCAGCAGGCGTTTGCATACGAGATGGTGGACGGTAAATTAATCAAAACCAAGGTAATCCATTCAGATATTTCTCATGTCAAAATTCAAAGTGATCCCCAACTGCATTTTATCGGTTTAAACGGACAGCCTTCGTATTACAATGTGATGAGCGAAGAAAATCCGTTTTCTGAAAAAGAGAACGAAATCCTGTCGCTGATGGTGCAGGGGTTGACGAGTGAAGCAATAGCCCAGAAGCTGAACCGCAGCATCCACACCGTGCGCAACCACAGGAAGAACATTTTGCAAAAGTCCGGCTGCATCAGTGTTCCCGACCTTCTGGTGAGAGCAACAAAGAAAGGGTGGGTGTAATTTTGGATACGCCCCCGGAATGCTAGTACTTTTCTCCTACTCCTTAGTTTCCAGCCCGGAAATCAAACCTTCGGTCAGCAGTTTCCATTGCGCTTTTCCGGCGCCCATAATTCCGCCGCTACCGATGAAGAAATTGCGGACCGCATCCAACCAGCCGGCTTTCTTCGTATTCGGCTTTTCATTCCGGCCGTGCACGGAGGCCATGACATAATCTTTACCTTTGGTAATCCTAAAAGTGGACGTAGCATCATCACCATAAAAATGTGCAATATTTTCCTCGTTTTCCTGGCGGGGAGGATGAGCTGGGCGGCAGGTCATCACAATACTGAAGGTTCCTTCATCTGCATTTTTGGTTTCTCTGTAATCAATCACATCCACCCAGTCATAGCTGTCGGTCTGTATACCTCCAGGTCCCGGAATGTTGATTCTGATTT